>DATIKP010000039.1 GCA_035477455.1 Atribacteraceae bacterium | reverse complement strand
CAAAAAAACGAAGGAAGCCGGGGCCTGAGTTGCCTGAATCAGCCGCCGAAATCACCGCATTTTCGAAGTAAATATGCCAAGGACGGCCTTTTCAGCAGCACTGCAACCAGACGTGGTCATTAATGCGTGCGGGAAAATGCCAGATGAGGCGGGGCTGATGGCAACGGGGCCTTGCTGAAATGAGTTTTTGCAGCAAAATCAAGATTAGATTACCGGTTGCCCGGTCACACGTTAATTCATTTAGATAATGCGGATGGCCTCGCGGAGGATCTCCCGGATAATGTCCAACTGGTCTTTGATCCGGGCATCGACAGTGCCATAGAGCGTCTCCACCAGACAGCCGCCGGCTTCTATCCGGTTATCTTCCCGAATTTCCAGGAAATCGATTCCGTCCACCCGGGCCAGAAGATCGTCTTTCAATTCCCGGACCAGTACGTATTCCATCGGGTTGACGCGGACTACCACCCGCTCCCGATGGGAGAGTTTCTCCAAAGCTCGCTTGATCATATGCATGATGAAGGGGTCCCGTTCCGCTTCCCGCTGGATAATTTTTTCGGCAATAAAGACACACAAATCCATCAATGGTTCCCTGATGGTCTCCAGAAGCTCTTCCCGGCTTTTCCGGATTGTCTGGAACCACTGTTCGAAAAGGGCGACCTTTCGCTCCCATTCTTGCTTGACCCATTCCCGCCCTTCATGGACACCGGTTTCCCGGCCCCCTTCCCGGGCAGTTTCATGGAGCGATTCACACTCTTCACAGGCCGCTTTTACCAGGATCTCCGCCTCCTGTCGGGCTTGGGTGAGGATAGCGTCCCGTTCCCGGCGAGCTTCCTCTAAAATCGCTTCCCGACGATCCCGAAGTATTTTTTCCCGGGAGCCATCATTATCCGGTGAAAAGGTCTCACCTGGATCAGTTTCGTCCTCAAGGGTGTCTGTAACGAGAGGTTCGCCCACCCGCACGGCTTGCTCAAGGAGGTCGACCAGTTTATACACTTTATGCAATGATTTCATCCTCTCCGGCACCGCGGGAAATAATGATCTCTCCGGTTTCCTCGAGACGACGGATCACGTTCACGATCTTTTGCTGTGCTTCGTTGACCGAACGGGCCCGTACCGGACCCATATATTCCATGTCCTCCTTGAGCATCTGCGCCGCCCTTTGGGACATATTGCGGTAAATCTTGTCGCCCACGTCCCCGCTGACCCCCTTGAGCGCCAGGGAGAGATCTTTCGTGTCCACCTGGCGTAAAACCAGCTGGATGGAACGATCATCCAAAACCACGATGTCTTCGAAGACAAACATCTCGGACTTGATTTCTTCGGCAAGTTCGGGATTGCGTTCTTCGAGGGCCTCCAAAATGCTTTTTTCAGTTCCCCGGTCGCTCTTGTTCAGGATTTCCACCAGTTTCTTCTTGCCGCCGACCCGGGTAAAGTCCCGGGTCAAGAAGTTGGCGATTTTACGTTCGAGCACCGTTTCGATATCCCGGATCACTTCCGGAGAGGTGCGATCCATCGTCGCCACCCGCATGGCCACCTCTCCCCGCACGACTTCCGAGAGGCTCCCCAAAAGGAGGGCCGACTGGTCAGGCTTGAGATACGAAAGAATCAGGGCAATGGTCTGGGGGTGTTCGTTCTGGACATAGTTCAAAACCTGGAAAGCATCCGCGCGGCGCAGCGTTTCAAAGGGGGTTACCTGGAGATTTGAGGAAAGGCGGTGAATGATTTCCTGGGCCTTGTGGGCGCCCAGCGCTTTTTCCAAGAGCTGCCTGGCGAAATCGATCCCTCCCTGGGATATGAATTGTTGGGCAACGGCCATATGGTAAAATTCGTTTATCACCGATTCCCGGATCTCGGGGGGCACTTTTTCCAGTGTGGCTACTTCCAGGGTGAGATTCTCAATCTCGTCTTCCGAGAGACGCTTCAGAATTTGCGCGGAGACATCCGAACCGAGGCTGACCAAAAGTATCGCCGCCTTCTGCCTTCCGGTGAACTCCTTACGGGGGATAATCGCCATCGCCTACTCCTCGACTAACCAGTTTCGGATCAGCTTTGCCCCATCTTCGGGGTTGCTCTGCAAGAGCTTCTTGATCTCGCTTTCCATGTGTCCCTGGAGTTCCATGCGCATCTTCTCTTCCCGCGACAGATCTCCAAGCCGGACCGGGACCAATTCTTCCTCGCCCTCCCCTGCTTCCCCGTATTCTTTATCGTCTTCATAGAACTCAGCGAAAACTTCTTCGGGTGTCGCCGTCGCCGCAGCCAGAATGCGACGGCCCATGATAAACATGAGAATAAGCAGGGCAGCCAGAATTCCGTATTTGGCAAAAAGCTCGATGAATTCCAACAAGCGGCGGGTTTCTAGTGCCCGCCGTTCTTCTTCCCAGATCTCGGGGTTGAAAGGCACCGCCTCTACGATGACTACATCACCACGGGCCGGATCGGCGCCGGAGGCGGCCCGGACCGCCTCATTCACCCTGACCAGGTCTTCGGGAAGTAAGGTATCGTCAACCAGGACCGCCACGGACAGTCGATTGAGGCGGCCCGGACTGACTGCAAAGCGCTCGGTGATCCGGTTGATCTCGAAGTTGACCGTGGAATCCCGGCGGGAGTAGGTACCGTGTTCCTGGGGAGGTTCTTCGGTGCCATACACGGGAATATTCGATCCGATACCGGGGACGCCTCCCGGAAACTGGCCACCGCCCTCATAGCGTTCTTCGGTCTCCTGAATGCTGCGGGGAATCCCCTCGGTACCGGTGATTGGTTCGAAAATTTCCTTTTCTCCCTCCCGGCGTTCGAAATCAATGTCGGCACTGACCCTCACGACTGCCCGCCGGTACCCCAGGACGCTTTCGAGCATGCTTTGGATCCGGCGGGTCAGCCCGTCTTCATAATCTCTCTTCATGGCCAGTTGCATGGCCGAAAAACCGGAAAGCGAGGTCCAACTGGCTTCATCCGTGCCTGTAGCCAGGATATTCCCCCGGTCGTCGACAATGGTCACCCGGTTCGGATTGAGACCCTCGACGCTGTTGGCCACCAGGCTAGTGATAGCTTCGGTTTGCGGTTCCCCTAACGTTGCAGTTGGACGCATCCGGAGTACCACAGAAGCGGTAGGTTCTCGGCGTTCATCCAGGAATAGCCCGTCTTCGGGCATGACCAAGTGAACCCGGGCGCTCTCCACTCCCTCGAGCTGCATGATGGTTCGTTCCAGTTCTCCCTGGAGTCCTCGCTGGTAATTGACCCGCTGCAAGAAATTGGTCAACCCAAAAGTGCCCCGGTCAAATAGTTCGAAGCCGGTTCCCCGGGGAGGGATGCCCTCCTGGGCCATGCGCATGCGCACCGCATGGACCTGATCTTGGGGAACCTCGATACGGGTCCCTCCCGCGGAAATCCGGTAGGGAATATTGAGTTCCCGAAGCTTATCCACCACTTGCCCAGCCTCTTCCGGACCCAACTGCTGGTAAATGGCGGCAAAGTCAGGCCGGCCGGAATAAATTACCACAGTAATCAATCCTGCAATCAGGGTTGCGCTGATCATTAGGAAGACGATCTTCTGGCCCTGGCTCATCCCGCCCCAGACTTTTTTAAGCTGGCTCTGGAGATCGGAAAATGGTCTTTGCATTCTATCTATACCTGTATTCTCATGATTTCCTGATAAGCTTCAACCACTCTGTTTCGTATTTGGATCGTCAACTGCATAGCGATACCGGCTTTCTCCATGGCGATAAGCGCCTGGTGGACGTTTTGCTCCGTTCCCAGGACCACGCTCTCGATCTCCTTATTCGCCGCATGCTGCAGTTCATTGACCTCCTGCAGGGCGTCGGTCAACGCGTTACCGAAACCAGACGGTCCCGGTCCAACTTTCTCCTGTTCCGTTCCGGGCAAAGACTTCAATCCGTTATATATCGACGTCAAATCACGAATAATCATCGATCCACTCTCCTGTAAAGTACCGTGATCAGTGATGGAGCAAGGCAATTGATTGAACGCCGATCACTGATCACGGTTCACCGATTTACCTTCCAATGCCCAGGCTGGCATTGATGATTTCCCGGGATGCATTCAATACGGTGATATTGGCTTCATAGGCTCGGGTAGCGGCCATCAGGTCCACCATTTCATTGACCATAATCACATTGGGAAATTCGACATACCCGCTGGGATTCGCGTCGGGATGGCCGGGCTGGTAGACAAAGCGGGTAGGTGTGACCTGATCTTCCATGACCCGTACCACTTTTACTCCGCCGGTTTCCCTGATCGGCTGGAAGACGACCTGTCTGCGGCGGAAAACCTCGCCGTTCTCCGTACGGGTGGACTCCGCGTTGGCGATGTTGGTGGCGATAACATCCATGCGAAAGCGTCCGGCAGTGAGGGCGGAGGCGCTGATATCAAGATGACGGAAAAGTTTCATGGTTATCGGACCTCCCGGATAACGTTGCGCAGCCCGCTTAGCCTATCGGAAATTATACGGGACAGAATTTGATGATAGAGGGCGTTCTGCAGAACCAAAGTCATTTCTTTTTCGATATCAACCCCTGAGGCGTCCTGCCGGACGGCAAATTCTTCCATTTCTTTTTCGAGACCCTTGATCCGGTATGGCCCTTCGCGGAAATGGTTTTCATGAGTGAACACAAGCGGAAGCTTCGCTGTTTGCTTTTGAATCCCGGCTTCCAGGTACCCGGTAAAATCCATGTCGAACCGACGATATCCCGGCGTTTCCACGTTGGACACATTACCGGCCAGGATCCCATGCCGGAAGGCCGAGGCATCCAAGCCCCGCTCCAAAAGGTTGATGATTCTATTATGGACTATTTTCCCGGTCACCGATTTCACCTCCCTTTCATGGTGGGCATGCGTTGCCAGTACCAGCCACCACGCTGATCATCACACACCCGCACTTGACCTCCCCCCCGGTCATGATCCAGCATGATCCAGAATCAGGGGTCAAACAATGTCCTACAACGTTCCCCGATGAATACCTCCCCTGCGGGACGACAAGCGCTTTCCTCTTAGTCGGGTTAGTCCAAGGCCTGTTGCCTGCACCTAATTGGGGATAGGGATAAAATTTCTTGCCAAAAGGAGGACAATCAGAAAAAATCAGAGAGGAGTATTGACCGTCACAGCGAACCGCTTCAGTGCGTTGAAGCCCACATTCTTCTTCTCAGGAAGGAAGGCAAGACGCCCATATCTTCACGGTAGAGGGTGATGCTGCGTCGCGAGAGGGCAAAGCCGTTTTCTTTGAGCTCCATCTGGAGTTTTCGGTCGGAAAAGGGGTGCCGGGGGTTCTCGCGGGCAAGGAGAATCCGGATCATTTCCTTCACCGGGTAGGAGGTATTGAAAAAAAATTTGATGTCCCGCACCGTTCCCTCCGGGAAACGCACGGCTTTGTTTTTCAGGATCTGACAGATGCCACTGTTGGACACCCCCAGCGCCTCGGCGATTTCCCGCTGTTTGAGCGGGACGTAATAGCGAAAGCCATGGCGGAAATAATCCTGTTCCTGGCTCACGATATACTGCAGGACCGACAGGAGCAGCCTGTGCCGGTAACTCAGACAGGATATCACTTCTTTCGCCTCGCGTAGTTTTTCCTGACAATACAACCGATCTTTTTCCGAAAAATTTGCCGTCTCTTGGTTCACGATCCGAACAAACTCCCGGTTGATATTCACGTCCAGGAGGGATGAGGAAAGCAGGGCGACATCAAAACGACCTTCTTCATTTTCCCAGATTTCCGCGTCCCAGCGTATGTATTCCTCCTCACTGGAGACAATGTCCCGCTCCTGGCCCAAGGAGGCTTCGAACAGCTGAGCGGGAGAGTAGGATAGCCGGTCCCGCACCGTTTCCACCAGCTTTTCGAACCACTGGGGGCTTCTCCGTATTTCCTTCCTGATCGCATCAAAGGAATGCGACGAATCGAGCGTTCCCAGGTCCCGGAGCTGGACAACCAGAAATTCCACGGCGTCCCGGCAGGCAAAACCGGGAAATCCGGCTGCGCGAATTCTATCGATCAAATCCCGGATGCGGCCTTCCGTTTCTTGGGCAATTAGGGCCAACTGGTCCAGGTCGACCCGCAGAAACCCTTCCCGGTCAAGGTTAATGATCAATAAGCGGAACAGGTTGATGTCCTCCGGCACAAGTTCGACAAAGGACTCGATCTCCTCCTGGAGAAGGTTTTTCCAGTTGCGCATCTGATGAATCGAGGGAACGTCTTCAATGGGCATCTCGTTCTGGCTTCCAGCGCGAAGGTTGCGGCCACAGTTGGGACATTGTTCATGGTGTCGTCCGAGACGGCCGCCGCAGAAGAAACACAAACCATCGTCACTGAAGTCAAGAGCCGGGTTCTCTTCGAGGATCCCCTGGAGTTTCTGTTCGAGTTCAACCAGGTTCATGGCCATCATCTCTCCCGCCACAACCATCTTGGGTAACATCTGCTGCCGGGTAACGGTTCTCATCACCTGCCTGAGCCTGGACATCAGGATGTCTTCGCCTCCACAGGAAGAAAAATCGTTACCGTGGTCCCCCGCTCGTTTTCGCACGGAGAATCGATCTCGATCCATCCCCCGTGCGTTTTCACAATGCCGTAACAGATGGAAAGACCCAGGCCGGTTCCCCGGTCACGCGTGGTATAAAAGGGTTCGAATATGTGCGGTATCTTGTCCCGGGAAATACCTTCGCCATTGTCGGAGAAAATAATCTGGACGAAGCGGAGACCGTCCTGACGGCGATTTTCCGTCGCGCTCAAAACCAAAGACAGATCTTTACCGGGAAGGGAGGAGAGGGTCCGAAGCCGTGTGGACAGGAGCATCCGTCCGGTTTCGCCGGTCATGGCTTCGAAGGCGTTTTTGGCCAGGTTGATAAAAACCTGCTTCAATTTGAGGCGATCGACCATGATTTCGGGGAGATCAGGAGCCAGGCTGAATTCCGTCTTCCTCCCCTGCAGTAGGTATATATCCATCAGATTCAGGCTTTCCTTAACCAGTAGGTTGATGTCGGTCAGCTCCCGATGGAGAGAGGTGGGCTTGGAAAAATCGATCAGATTCTGGATGAGTTTTCCGCAGTGCTCAGCTTCGTCTTCGATACGTTCCAGACCACGTCGCACCGTCTTGCACTCCCGGCAGTCCGCCGTTTCCCGATCCAAGCTTTGCAGAAGCATCTGGGAGTACCCGTAGATGACCGCCAGTGGATTGTTGATTTCGTGGGCGATTCCGGAAATAAAACGACCCAGGGTCGAGAGTTTTTCAATCTGGCGGACATTTTCCCCCAGCCTGGCTTTCTCGGTGACATCTTCGACCACGAAGACCACCCGAGGAAACCGTTCATCCCGTTCCCACAAAAAGAGATGAACATTCATCAGAATTTCTTCCTGGTGCCGGCTCATAAATCGATAATTCCGCAGGAAGAGGCTGTCGCCGAACAATAGACCACGCAACAGGCTTTCCAGGGGCACGTCACAAAGCAGGTACTCAGAATACCGGTGGCCCAGGACCTGCTGTCTAGACCAACCGCTGAGTATGGCCATTTTCTCGTTCCATTCGATGATTTTTCCCTGGAAATCCATCACCAACAATCCGAAGGGAATCCGGCTGAAAAAACTATAGGAAAACAGGGCGGACTCTACGTCCAAGCCGCTTTCCTCTCCAATTTTTATCAGAAACCGCTCGAGGACCCGGCGTTCCCGTCCGGGCAACGGAATTTTGAGAAATTCGTGATCCTCGTTTTCACTGTTCCCGACCAACAACAATCCGCTTTCGCCTAAATAAAGCACCCGGACGGTAAGTGCTCGATCCCTGGCCACCGTCAGGCGCAGGGTTTCTTCCCTTTTGCCGGGGGGAAGCATCGAGAGAATATTACGCAAGGAGGCGCGATACCGGTGGAGCCCGCTGTAACAAACCGGCACCCTCTTCTCTCCACTCACCAGAACGACAAAGGAAGCGCTCAGGAAACGACGAAGATTCCTGAGAAAATACCGTACAAAATCGCTGTCCAGCCTGGTCATTACCCGCGATTTACCTAGACCGTCTTCATCCAACTGGTCGATTTCATAACCCCAGAACCTTTTTTATCGCTTCGAGAACCCGGTCCGGTTTGAACGGTTTGACCACAAAATCCTTGGCTCCCGCCTGGATGGCGTCCACCACCATGGCCTGCTGTCCCATAGCGCTGCACATGATGATTTTCGCCTCAGGATTTTTCGACCTGATTTCCTTGGTGGCATTGATTCCGTCCATTTCCGGCATCGTGATATCCATGGTCACCAAATCCGGCTTCAGTTCGTCAAACTTCATTACCGCTTCCCGGCCGTTGGCGGCTTCGGCAACCACTTCAAAGCCATTCTTGGTGATAATGTCCTTGAGCATCATCCTCATAAAGGCGGCATCGTCAACGATCATGATTTTTCCAGCCATAAACCGCTAACCTCCTACGTGAGAAAATTTCCAGAGCAAGCTGGCAACATCCAATATCAAGGAAATCCTGCCATCACCGAGAATGGTTGCTCCGCCTAATCCCCTGATGTCTCCAACGAAAGAACCCAACGATTTGATGACGATCTCCTGTTCACCGATAATCTCATCCACCACCAGACCGGCCATGTTCCGCGCAATTTTCACTACTATGACATAGAGGGTTTCCGGAACTGGCGCACTTTCAACGAATTCCGCCTTCCGGGAGCGCAAGAGATCGTCCAAACGTAAGAGCGGCAAGGTCTGATCCCGGAAAACCGATACGAGGACTTTGTTGACCCAGCAGGCCTGTTTCCGTTCCACCTTTTCAATTTCCACCACAGCGTTCAAGGGGAGCGCATAGATCGAATGATCGGCTTTGATGAGAAGCGCCCGGACAATGGCCAACGTCAGGGGCAGTCGAAGATAGAAGGAGGTCCCTTTACCCTCGTCGCTTTCCAGTAAAACCTGCCCATTTACCCGTTCGATATTTTTTTTCACGATATCCATGCCTACGCCCCGGCCGGAAACGTCCGTCACAACCGTACTGGTAGAAAATCCGGGGGTGAAAATGATCTCCAACACTTCCTGGTCAGTCATTTGCGCCACTTCATCACCAGTGAACAGGCTCAACTGGAGCATACGGGACCGCAAACGCTCGAGAGACATCCCCTTTCCATCGTCCCGGATCAAGATCACCACCGAGTTCTCCTCCTGGTAGGCCTTGAGGAGAATCGTACCCCGTTCCGGCTTGCCCCGGGACAGGCGTTCCTCACGCTCCTCGATCCCGTGGTCGACCGCGTTACGCAGAAGATGTATCAAAGGATCGGTGATTTCCTCCAGGAGCGAGCGATCGAGCTCGGTTTCTTCGCCCTCCACTATAAAATCAACGTCCTTCCCCGACTGGCGGGCAAGATCTCGGACCATCCGGGGAAACCGGTTAAAAACCTCGGACAGCGGCAACATGCGGGCTTTCATAATTTCCATTTGAAGCTCGTTGGTCACCCGACCGATATGAGTGGTGGTTTCGGTCAGAATCTCTTGAAGCCCGTTGTTCGAATGTGCGTCGGAAAACTTCTGAATGGTGTCCTCCAGCCGGGCGCGGTCAATGACCAGCTCCCCGACCAAGTTAAGGAGAGCATCAAGCCTCTCGACGTCAACCCGAACGGTTTTTTTCAGGTTGCGGGACAGTTTTTCTTCCTCTCCCCGCTTTTCGACCACCTTCTGGGGGACATCCGATTTCTGAAGCGCTTCTTGGTCAATATCCTGCAGAAATTCAACCCGGTCGATTTCGGCGATCGATTCGACTATCCGACGGATATTTTCTTCACCTTTCTCGGTTTGGATTATGACCGTGAATTCCTGGCCGAAGTTTTCAGTTTCAAGGTCCGCAAGGGAGGGATTGGTAGAGACCGCCGTCACTCCTGCTTCTTGCAGGCGGTTAATCACCAGGTAGGCCCGCACTCCCTTCATGGAGCACTCTGCGTTCAGGATGACCTGTAAATTCAGATCCTTTTTTCTTGTGAAAGAACCTTCCGTAGTCTCCGCCAGTCTTTCCGGCCGTAGTTTTGAGTCCATGGGTGGCGAAGGATTGGCCCCGGGTTTTTCAGACAAAAAAGATTTCAGGAGGCTAACCACGGTCCCGATGTCGACATCCGGTTCTTGGCCGAGGAAGGATATATCGTTCCGCAGGATTTTCAGGAGGTCTACACCGCGCAGAAGCGCATCAATAAGCAGGGGGGCTGGCTCAAGCCGCCCGCCCCGCACACCTTCCAAAACGTTCTCCATTATGTGAGCCAGTTCCATCATTCGCGCAAAACCCATGGAACCCGAAGAGCCCTTGATGGTATGAAACGATCGGAAAGCCGCCTGTACGAGCTCTCGATTACCTGGTTCCTTTTCCAATTGCACCAGGTTTTCCTCAAGCCGTTCGATATGTTCATCGGCCTCTTCCAGGAAAACCCCGACATATTTATTGATATCAAACTGGTCCGGCACGGTTAACCTCCCATGGCTTCATTGTTCGGCTGACTATCGAAGCACTATCTCACCGCCGGCTCTTGAGCAGCTATTCTTCTGCCTCCAGATGCAGGCCGCGGATTTCAAAAACTTGATCAAGCAGCAGGGCAGCCATACCCCAGGCCGCTCCTTCCTCACCCACTTCGGCCACCTCGATTTTCAGGTCGGCCGTGTTGTAGCTCAAGGCCTGGCGTCTCACCGTTCCCTCGATTGGCTGAAGAATATGATCCCCGAAGGAAAGAAGTTCCCCAGTGAGCACCACGATTTCCGGATTGTACAGGTTCACCGCATTGGCAATCGCTTCCCCAATCAGCCGGCCGGTTTCCTCCACCACCCGCAGGGAGAGCTTATCTCCGTCTTCCACCGCCTGGGCAACCATGTGAATATCAATCCGCTCGGGGTTTCCCCCGGCCATGTCCTCGAGCAGGGAAGTCGCCCCTGACCGGATGGCCTCCAGGATCCTTTGCACCACCGCCCGAGAAGACACCAACGCTTCGAGACAACCCTGGCTCCCACAGTTACAGTAGGGTCCGTTTTCCACCATCATCATGTGTCCCAGTTCCCCGGCGGCGCCCCGGCTCCCCCGAAACAGCTTTCCTTCCGACATGACTCCGGAGCTGACTCCGGAGGAAAGGTCGACCATCAGAATGTCGTTGTAAGGACGGGCCAACCCGAGGTTTTTCTCGGCTATCAAGCGACAGCGGGTATCCCTTTCCACGAAAAACGGATAGGGAAATTCCTTTTCAAAAATCTCCTTGAGCGGCACATTTTCCCATCCCTTGACCTGAGTGGAGAAAACCGAGATCCCGCCCCGCGTATCGACAATCCCCGGATCGGCCACCCCGAACCCGAGGACCGGAGCCGCCTTGACACCAGGGGAGTCGAACACCTCACGAAATACCCCTTTGATCGACTCGATGACGATCTCCTTGCCCGCTTTGGGTGGTAGCGACCGCCGGGTTTTGTAGCAAACCCCGAGCTTGAGGTCGATCCCCAGCCCTAAAATCCGGGATGGGCTGAATTCCACCGCCACCGCCCGTCCCCCGTCCGGGTTGATGTCCAAGAGGACCTTCCTTCTTCCTCGCTTGGAACTCTCGTGACCTCTCTCCCGAATGATGCCTTCCTGCAAGAGTTCTTTGGTCACGTCGGTAATGCTGGCCGGCTTCATTCCCGTCATTTTCCGGAGAGTCGTCCGGGATATGGGACCATAAACCCGGTTGAGGTTTTTAATGAGAGCTTTATAGTAATTTCTTACGATGTTATTTTTCCTTCTGGGCATCAGAAACCTCCTTTTTGTGCCTATGGTCCCTCTATTATAACATGTTATTCAGTTATTTCCGGTTCCTCCTCCCAAGGGGAATAAAAGGGTGATTTCCAAAACAGCATATTCCCCCTTGGCGATAGTGACACTTCCCGTATGTGGGAGATACCCAGTTTTTTCGACGACGATCAGATGACCGCCAACCGGTAGCTCTACAAAGGAGAAACGCCCATCGTCGCTGGTTGTGCTCACGAACAACCCCCCGACCGTCACCCGAGCTCCACCCAGGGGATTGCCCGTTTCATCGAACACGTATCCCAGCAAGGCCCCCCGTTGCGGAACCATCGCGACAGTGAGTGTAAGATCGAGATTTGGCTCGAGCTCCACCACAGTTTCATAAGGGTCGTAGCCGAACAGGGTGACCAGGACAATTTGCCGGCCGGTAGGGACCATGCGTAACAGGAAAGAGCCGTCAACGGCGCTTAGGTCCCGACGAGTTGGATAGTCCCGGACCTTAACCAAAGCTCCGCCAAGCCTTTCACCGCTCGAGGCGTCGGTGATCCGGCCGGATACGCTGACCATGGGACGGACCGGGGGAAGTTGGGAGAGGTTCGACCCGCCGCACCCGACAAGAACAAAACCAATCAAAAGGGCCTGAACAATGAAAATCCGGCTTGGCATCACTACCCTCCCGTAGGAGCCAGCTGAAAATCATAGTATAGGGGGCCCAAATCCAAGGTATACAGAGTAATCACCCGGTTAACCGGGGAATAACCGGAATGGGACGCCGTCACCTGGTAGGTGCCCGGAGGGAGCTGCGTGACTGCCTTACCGTGGGAATTGGTGTACAACGTCAGGGAAACTCCGCCCGCAATCGCCACCCGGGCTCCGAAAAGGGGTAAGACATAACCTTCCACCGAGAAAGGTTCCATGGCATAGACATAAAAACCCACCGTTTTCTCCTGCCAGCGGACACACCCGGCCAAAAGAGCCACTCCCACAAGAACACCGGCAAGGGCCAGACAAAGAACAATCCCGTTTCGGCATAGTTTCATTAGAATAATCCCCCTGTTTCAGCAGGCTATAGTGACTCAGTTCCTCAGGCGCTCAGGCGCTCAGAGGACCCCCCAATATGATAAAACTCCGGTTTGGTTTCTCAGCCTACAACCTAACGGCCTTCCGTTTTTCCCTCCCGACACCACCTGGCAGTGCTCATGAAATTCACTGAGCCGTACAGTTCCGGGATAAGAGTTTCGGGGTTGGTGGTTTTACTCGGCTCACCAAAGGGGAGGAGATAAACATCGTTGCCAAAAACCCGCCCAGTGAGGGAAAACCGGAGAGGAACGCCTGGCGGCTGAGGATCCGGAGATTACCAGATAAAAATTATGATTCTACTACAATAAGTAATTTTGCTGCAAAAGAACGAAGGAAGCCGGGGCCTGAGTTGCCTAAATCAGCCGCCGAAATCACCGCATTTTCGAAGTAAATAGGCCAAGGATGGCCTTTTTAGCAGCACTGCAACCGGACATGGTCATTGATGCGTGCCAGAAAATGCCAGATGAGGCGTTGCTGATGGCAACGGGGTCTTGCTGAAATGAGTTTTTGCAGCAAAATCAATTATAGGATAATCCAAGAAAAAGGAGGGAAACCTGAGATTAGGAGGTTTTTTTTGACTGTTTACAGTTTTTTTCCTTTTTCTCCCGTGTTGTTCTCCCCAGCAAGCTGATTCAATGCTGTCTCGCTGATACCCAGGATCAGGGCTGCTTTCTCTCGGCTCCCTTCCACCGCATTGAGGACCCGGGCGACATATTCTTTTTCCATGTCCTGTAACAGCTTGAATTTCTGGGCTCGGCCCTGCTCGCGGAAGAGCCAAAGGTCTTCGATCTTGACGGTCTCGTCCTGGGTCAGGATCAGGGCTCGTTCCAGGACGTTGTCCAGTTCACGGATGTTCCCCGGCCAATGATATTTTTTCAATAATCTCATGGTCTGGGGAGAAATCCCTTTGACTTTTTTGTGGAGGACCTTGGCATGTTTTCTCAGGATAAACTCACACAAAACCGGGATGTCCTCCTTGCGGTCCCGCAGCGGCGGTAAATCAATGGGCATTACGTTCAACCGATAATAGAGGTCTTCCCGGAAGCTGTTCTCCTGCATGGCTTTACTCAGGTCCCGGTTGGTCGCGGCAATAATCCGCACATCCACCCGGATCAACTGGGTTCCACCCACCCGTTCGAAGCTTTTCTCCTGGAGCACCCGGAGAAGTTTCACCTGCATGGCCGGACTCATCTCCCCGATCTCGTCCAGAAGCACCGTCCCGCCTTCGGCTAATTCGAATTTTCCCAACTTCCGGCTGTGCGCCCCGGTAAAAGATCCTTTCTCGTGTCCGAACAGCTCGCTTTCCAGAAGTGTTTCAGTGATCGCTCCACAATTGACCACGACGAACGGTTTGTCCCGACGCTCGCTTTGATTGTGGACCGAACGGGCCAGCAATTCCTTACCGGTCCCGCTCTCCCCATAAATCAGAACCGAAGCCCCGGTCCTGGCCACAAGCTTGGCCACTTTCATCACTTCCTGCATCGCCGGTGATTCCCCGACTACCCCCTCGAACTGGAATTCCTCCCGCATTTCTTCCCGGAGATATTCCCGTTCCCGCCGCAAGCTTTCGAGCTCCAGAGCCTTGGAAACGACGTTCTTCAGCTCTTCGATCTTGAAAGGCTTGGAAACGAAATCATACGCTCCGATCTTGAGCGCCTCCACGGCGTTGTCGACGGATCCATACGCAGTGATCACTATCACCGGGATGTCGGGGTCATCCTTCTTGAGTTGCTGGAGGACCTCCAGCCCACTCATTTCCGGCATTCTGAGGTCCAGGAGAACCAGGTCGAAGTCAAATTTGCGGAATTTTTCCAGCGCCTCCCGGCCATGGGCGGCGGTCTCCACGAGCATCCCCTCTTCCTCGAGGATCTCACAGAGCATCTCAGCCATGTACTTTTCGTCATCAGCCACCAGAACTTTGGCAACAGTCACGGCTCACCCCAAATTGGTTGAAAAGCAATTCACCGGATCTTCTCCATATCCCGCTATTCACCAGTTTATCCAGCATTGTTTTTCTGCTGGTCATCCAATGGCCGGTGGAAGGACTTCAGCACAGTCTTATTGTACACAAAATGAAAGACATTTGTAAGTCTTGTGGAAATAGAAGTATCTTGAGGATAATACTGCAGGGTTATTGCCGTAAATTTATAAATTTATTTAATAAATCTAAGATGGTCTCCTTTTACCCCTTTTTGTCCAAAAACCGGGGTGTGGAGGAAGAAGCGGTGTCCCGTACGTTTTTGAGCATACGCATCTGATTTCGCGCCTCTTCTATCCTGGCAGTCTCTTCCTTAAGGCCTTTTTCCAGGTTATTCCGGACCGCTTCATCCATTTCCGTCATCTCCCACAAGAGGACGACCATGCTTTCCCCCTCATCCGGGCCATGCGGACCGCCCTCCTCTGCCAGGTATTTCAATTGCTCGATGAGTACCGTTCGCTTCGCGATACACTCCGCCACTTCCTCCATTGCTCCCCGCTCGGAGCATAAGAGCATATCCCGGGTGATTCCGTACATCTCCCGATACAATTCGATTTTCCGTTTCTCGTACCGCGCATCATCCACTGACGTTCACCGGCTGAGGCTCAAAAACTTGCGGCGCCTTTTCCAGTTCTACCCAAGATGCTCGCAAGCCGACCAGTATTTTGAGGATATTGGCCAAAGCCTCCGCTCCGTTCTCCTCATGCACATGACTGCACTGATCAACCATGAATTGATAAAGCCGGAACAGACCGGCGGCGATCTCCCCACCCTCCTCGATATTCAAAGAGGCCATCAACTCGAAAATAATTTTCTCCGCTTTGAAAATATGCTCCCGAACCTGTTCAGCATTTCCGTCCTGGCGGGCCTTCTCCGCCAGACGAAAAAACCGGATCGCACCGTCATACAACATGATAATCAGCCGCAGGGGCGATCCGGTATCCACCGCGTTTCGCTGGTACGAACGAGTCATCAACCCATTGTAGGCATTCATTTCTGATGTTCTCCTTTCTGGTGACCGCTTCATTCAATTCATTAAATCTATTGGTTTTTTGATCGTTTTTAAACGACCTGAGAAAGCTTAAAGTTTTCTTTCTCGGGCTAAGAATGCTGTTGGCCACATCATCATCGTCAACAAAGACCGAACCCCTGGCAATCAGATGTTGAGTTTTCAATTCCGAGAGCGCTCCCGGGACAATATAGGTAAACTGAACATATTCTTTCCCGGAGGCTCTCGCTACCCTTTCGGCAATATTGTTCGGAAATGATACGGCTGATCGTCTCATGTCTCCCCATCTACCCATCCACCCATTGCTATCCTCCCGCCGCTCCCGTCTGCATACGTTGTATTTGCTGGGTTAGCCAATTGCCCTGGGCCTGAAGGTCGCCCAGGACTTCCTCGAGGCGGGTGAACTGGCGGCGAAGGCGGGTTTCCCGCAGGGCAAGAACATGTTCCATGGACTGAATGCGCCGGTCGATTTGGGTGAGGCGCTGTTGAAAACGGTCGCGTTCCAGCCAGAGAACGCCTCCGTTGGAGGTGGTGAGATTCCGCAAAGTGTCAGACAGGTCGGTGGCGATCCCCCCGGTAAAGAGGCTCCTGACCCCGTTGAGATTATCGGTTAGGGCTGTTCTGAGCTTTTCCGGGTCTTCGAGCTGCAAGCGTCCCTCCCGGCTGAGTCGGATACCGATCATGGGCAGACTGTTGGTTTCCGGTGGCGCGCTCGCCACAATTCCGGAAACCACCCGTTCGAGCTGATGCCGGAGGTTGGAAACGACGAAATTTCCCAAAAACACCCCTTGGTCCCGGGTCTCGGGGTTATAGCGGGTGAGCTGTTTGATCGTGTCCAGCACTTCGTTATAGTTGGAAATGAACCCCCTGATGTTTTCTTCCACGAGACTGGTATCTACAGTGACGTCAAGCATGACCGGCACAGCACTGGTTGTCTTGAGGTCGATGGTCACGCCGGGAATCAGGTCGGTTATCCGGTTGGAGTTGCCTTCATACACCAGGGGATTGACGGTCCCCAGGAGAACCCGGGCGTTCTGGGCCGGCTGGATGTTACGAAAAGCGAGTTCGTAACCCGGCGTAAATCCGGTAAGATCCACCGTGAAAGCGACCTCACCCGCCACTCCGGTCTCTCTGCTCATCACCAACAGGGAAAAGCCCGTCTCGGTGGAGACGACGGTGGCCGAGAGGGCGAGTCCGGTCCGGTTGACGGCGTCGCGGATCCCCTCGAGCGTATTGTTCGCCGCTGTTATGGTGATGGTCCTTGTTGTCTGCCCCATCTGAAGGGTAATGGTCCCGGTCCCGAAAGCCGGCGCGGTTTTGCTCGCGTACCCCTGCCCGATCCCGTTGTGCGCGGCAACCTGGTGAGCCAGGGCCAGCCGCTCAACAGTCAGGGCATGCCGCCCAGGCTGGGCCGTCGTTCCCGCCTCGGCGCCAAGGACCGAGCTTTGTGAAGAAACGGCGGACTTAGACTGGAAAAAAGAAGGGGTTTTCAAGTTGTCGGCATAGCTTTTCAGAGTGAGGAGGCGGGTGTTGAGATCTTGCAGGATTTCGATTTTCGCCTCGTTGACCGTCTTATCGTTTTCCATCCGGGTAATCGGTGCCCGCTCAATCTCCATCAGTTTTTTGATAATATCGCTGGTATCCAACCCCGAAACCAGCCCGTCAATCGTCATAATGCCCATCAAATCACCTCGTCAAACAGTATTCCCACCAGCTCTTTCAACTGGGCCAGCATATCCAGCACTTTTTCCGGGGGAATCTGGCGGATCACTTCCTTGGTGTCCCGGTTGAGTAGCGTGACCATGATCTCCCGGCTCTTTTCGTGCACCGAAAAACGGGCCTCGATATCCAGGATCGCCAGCACCTGGTTGAGAACCCGGGCCACCTCGGCGACCTTTTCCTCCGGAATTTCCCGACTCTCCCGACCGGACACCTCTGTGACTATAGCCGCCTTCTCCTCACCGCGTGGTGGCTTGATCTCCGAAAACTCACGCTTTTGGCCCACGGCGGCGTTATTCACGCTAACCGCCGCCTTCAATACCGGTTGAACATTCATTCATTCTCACCCCTTTGAGGAGGAAGCGAGGAAGAGCGACAAAATTCTTTCGGTTTATCCTCGTTTTTTGTCACGCCGTAACGACAATTTCCCAACCTAAGATAGCGCGGACAATTCAACGTTTTTCGGCGCAATACCTCGACCTCATCCATCAGTAATCCATCAACGTGATATCCCACCTTCTTTGCAATGATTAATTGCGTTTCCAATTCAGATAATGCTCCCCGGGCCATTCCAACAAACTGGATAAATTCCTTCCTTGAAAACCGGGCGGCTCCCCCAGCCAGATTACTCCCCACTTCTTCAACCCCCTGCACATTCTCGGGCTCCTCCGTAAATGCAGGGAGCGGTGAACGCTGATCAGTAAACAATGATGAGGGGAGCCTCTCTCTCATCGCTTCATCGCTTCCTCCCCTCCTCGCCATAAAAAAAGCGGGGGGCCCTGAGCCCCCCCCGCTTTTTTTATGGTCTCTACCGCAGGAGCTGCAGAACGGTCTGCGGAATGGTATTGGCCTGGGCCAGCATCGCGGTGCCGGCCTGGAGGAGAATCTGCGCGCGGGTGAAGGCCATCATCTCTTCGGCCATATCCACATCGCGGATCCGGGCCTCGGCGGCGGCCAAGTTTTCGCTGCTCACGCCGAGGTTAGAGATGGTATGTTCCAGCCGGTTTTGCAGGGCACCGAGCTTGGAACGTTCACCGGAGACTCGGGCAACGGCCTGGTCAACCTGGCTGATCGCCCGGTTGGCCAGGTCACGCGTGGTGACCAGTACATTGTGGACCCCCAGGGAACGAGCCCGCATGTCACCGATGGCCGCTCCCACGTCCTGCAAGGGATTGGCCCCGATCTGGAAGACCTGGGTATTGTCAGCCAGGTGGACGAAAGTAGTGGTTTGGTTGGCTGTCCCACCCGTGAACACCCATGAGCTTGAAGCGGCTGACCAAGCTACGCTAAGACCGCTATTGGAGGCGAACTCCACGTCGACGCTGGAGTGGACAAGTCCGATCAGGCGGTTTCCGGATATTTCCACATTGGAAGCTACGATTCTGGTCGGATCGTGGGCGTCAAAGACATCGATACTAAAAGTATTTTCTCTTGATTGCTGAACGGTGGTGAGGCTGAGCGCCTTGATCAGGTCTTCGTCCCCGAGAAAGTTCAACTCTCCGTCATTTCCGGTCACCGCGGTCTGGATGACAAAGTTACCCGGAACCGACATAAATCCTTGATCTGTTATGGCAGCCGTCTGGTGGGGACTCACGTAGCTTACATAATTAGTGACTCTGGCGGTCCCAATATCCTGATTCTGTTCCAGGCCAACTCCGATAGCTACATTGAGCTTGTCGATCACCGATTGAACAGTGTCTGAGCTGAACAGGGTAATCGAGGCTTCCCTTCCATTGCCCTGGATAAGAGTTATGGTTTGTGGGTTTTGGAGCAGGAAGTTCCCGCTGGCATCCCAAAAACGGTCGATGTTGCGCAGCTCCGAAGAAAAGTTAGCTACATCACCGACGAAACTGCCGATTTGATTGGCAACGGTAGTCAATCCTTCTTGGGCCACAACGGTCCCATCGCCCAGTCTGAAGTTGAAAACCTCATTAAAAGCCATATCTACAGGGCCTGCCCCGGTCGGCGACTGAACAGAAACATTAGCGGCAGTTGCAGCCAATGCGTTGTAAACATCCTGGGTGGTTGCGGTAACGGCCCCTGCCGCATCCCTAGCTAACTGAACGGTTATAGTGCCGGCTGCAGACCAAGTAACAGTGGTAGCTGTTGTTGTAGCAGTGGCAGCGGTAAGTTCAATGTTAATCTCAGATATCGCTGCTCCAGCGGCACCCACTACATTGAACCTCTGTACCATGCTCACGTTTGCCCCGGTTCCGGGAACATTCCTTACATTCTCCGCGTGCATGACCCTCATGATGTCGGTCATCATCACTTGAGCAGCACCGGGAGTTGCCTGGATATCGATGCGGTAGTTTCCGCCACCGACAGCCTTCTGACCGAACTGGTCAATGACTCTCATTCCGTCGCGCATAAAAACAACCGTCGACAGTCTATCGGTCGAGGCCAGAGCCGCGGTGGTCCCATCGAGAAGCTGCTTGGTGTTGAACTCGGTGGTATTGCCAATGCGGTCGATCTCGACCCTGAGCTGGTTGATTTCCTTCTGGATTTCCACCCGGTCGCTGGAGGTCAGGGTGTCGTTGGCCGCCTGGACGGACAACACCCGCATGCGTTGGAGGATGGAGTGAACTTCGTTGAGCGCGCCTTCGGCGGTCTGGATGAGGGAGATGCCGTCTTCGGCGTTACGCATGGCCTGGCCCAGGCCTTGTACCTGAGCCCTCATTTTCTCCGAAATGGCCAATCCCGCGGCATCATCGGCGGCTCTGTTGATGCGCAGACCCGAAGAGAGTCTTTCGAGTGAGCGGGAGAGGGCTTTGTTGGTGGACACGAGGTTACGATGCGCGTTGAGCGCCATCATGTTCTGATTGATACGCAGACCCATTGTAATTTACCTCCTCCATAAGGTATGTTCGGGCATCCATGCCCTTGTTGGAACTTGCATTATCGCTGGATGAGCGTTACTTGCTCATCCCCGGAACGGACAAGTTGCCGTCCCTTTGGTTGTGGGTATCGCTCATTCGGTATGTTTGGGCTATCACCTCCTAAAAAAGTGCCGGGGTTGCCTCGTCTCATCTGCCCCGAGAAACTTATACACTGGTAATTATCGGCCAAACGAGCGGAAACTTTAGTGGGAGAAAGGGGGTTTTAGAAAAATTTTCCAGAGAGCTTTCTCCAAAGGCCACCTCCTTTCGAACCCGGCCGGACTCAGACGCCCCGACTCCGAGGGTAGTCACCAACGGTCACAGAGCGAAGTTCCAACCCAATATGACCACCCCATAGATACAACCACGCATAGCGATATCGTACCCAACCGGCAGCCCCCTCCCCTCCGGTCATCCTCCTGCGGGAATCAACTACCCCGGGGAACGGCTGATCGTCTGCTTCAACCCCCTCCTGGTCGAAGACCGCACCCGCCCCCGGGAGGTCTTGTTCGGGGCCACTAAAGCCTGCCTCCGCGGAGGGAAGGTGGGCAAACACTTCATGCTGAGTATCGCCGATCAGGCGCTCCTGGATCCACCGCGAGTTCGTAGATCTAAACCCGCCGCTTGTGTATTGCCTGTCTTCGTGTTACATTGCTGAAGGCCAGAGGCGGGTTCACGCAAAGACGCATTCCCATTTGGATATTGCAACGCAGAAAGGAGTTCTTAGATGAATACTTACAAGGTCGGTGTAATCCCAGGAGACGGAACCGGACCAGAGGTAGTCCGCGAAGGATTGAGAGTACTGGAGGCGGTAGCTGGCAAATATGGATTCGCTTACGAGACGGTGGCCTATCCATTCGGGGGCGAATACTACCAAAAAACCGGGGAAACCCTTCCCGATTCGGTGATCGACGAATTTCGCTCTCTCGACGCGATTTATCTGGGAGCCATCGGTCATCCCGAGGTCAAGCCGGGTATTCTCGAACAGGGGATTTTGTTGCGTACTCGTTTTGCTCTTGATCAATACATCAACCTTCGACCAGTCAAGCTCTACCCGAATGTCTGGACCCCGATAAAAGACAAAGGCCCGGAAGAGATCGACTTTGTGGTGGTCCGGGAAAACACCGAGGGACTCTATGTCGGCTCGGGCGGATTTCTGAGGAAGGGAACTTCCCAGGAGGTCGCCATTCAGGAGTCGGTGAATACCAGGCACGGCGTGGAGCGCTGCCTGCGCTATGCCTTCGAATATACCCGGAAGCGGAACCAGGAGAAAAAGTTGACCCTGTGCGGCAAGACCAACGTCCTCACCTATGCCTTCGACCTGTGGGAGCGGACCTTTCATGAAGTGGCCAAAGACTACCCGGAGGTCACAACCGATTACGCCCATGTCGACGCAACCACCATGTGGATGGTGAAAAACCCGGAATGGTTTGATGTAATCGTCACCGACAACATGTTCGGAGACATCATCACCGACCTCGGAGCGATGATCCAGGGCGGCATGGGTATCGCCGCCGGTGGAAATATTAATCCCGCCGGGGTGTCGATGTTCGAACCAATCGGTGGATCGGCTCCCAAGTATACTGGCCTGAATATCATCAACCCGCTGGCGGCCATTGGAGCGCTGCAGATGATGCTGGACGTGATCGGTGAAAAGAAAGCGGCGGGAGCCGTGGAGAGGGCGATGGTTGCCGCGCTCTCCACCGGCCGGATTAAAAGTATGAGTGCGGGAAAGATGGGATTATCCACCTCTGAGGTCGGCGATCTGGTCACCAGGCTTTTGGACTGAGGAAGCAAGGATGGCGGAGGGTAAAGAGGCTTTTCTGAGTCAATACAGAGAGGCGTTAATGCATTTTAATCAAGCTGGGTGCCGCCCTCTTGGGCAGGAGGGACTCCAGAAGGAGGGGTCGCTTCGATCGGGGCACCGCCCTCTTGGGCAGGAGTCCCACCGGAGGAGATACCCGGTTCCGTAACGATCGAGCCCTGACCAATTGAGAGAGAAGGTTGGTTGCGGGCGTCACTGATGAAGCTTTGCATTTCCATTTCCACCAGGTTCAGGTTCCCAAAACGGCCAAGCGCCGCCTCCAACGCTTCGGCGGTCCTTCGCGGGTCGACCCCTTCCCGCCGAGCGCGCTCGATCAGCTTGGTGATGCGCCGCAAATCCCGGGGACTCGGGTTTCTCCGGGCCACCTCGCGGGTGAGGCTAGCGGCCTGCTGAGGGGAGGCGCCCATCTCCAAAAATGTAGACAGGGAGTCTACCATAAGGTGGATCCAATCACCATCCCGGGCGATCGTCTCCCGGAGGGCTTCCAAAACAGCTTCCGGCGGGACGGCGTGTTCGAGAGAAAGGGCCAAGTTGATAAGCAGTCCTTCATCACCTTCGAATGCCGGGTCGATTTCACTGAGAATGGCCCGCGCTTCCGAAATAGAGCTTTTCCGGCTTTCCAAGGTCAGGACGATATTGTAGGGCAAGACCTTCTTGCGCAGTCCTTCCCGGAGCTTCCGTAAAACCGGTTCGGTGGGAAGCCCTAATGAGTCCATTTCCCGGACAATCTCATTGACCCGGATGAGGAGGTAGGCGCGGTCTTCTTCACTGTATGATGAAGCGTCTTCGATCAAGCCCTCGATTGTCTCTCCGGCAAAGGCAGGGACAATGCAAAAACAAAGGATGAACAGAACAATGGCAAACGCTTTCATTCCACAGGATTATAATTCAAAAGTCCGTTAACCACCAAAACGGAATTGAACCCCCCAAAACCGTCGGCCACCTTACGGGATGACAGGGGATCGGGAATCCACAAAGAACCGTCCACAACAAAGGCATACTGGTACCTTCCCGGTCTAACCTGTAGGGTGACTTTCCAGTAATCTCCCGATTTTCGGTCCATTTGGATGGAATCCCAGTCGCTGAAATCACCAGCCACCGCCACCGTTCGGGGACTCTGTGAAGAGGGGTAAAATACCAGCTCCACCTTATGATAACCAACCGTTTGAGTTACTTCTATCTGCGGCAGCAGGGGAAGGTCGGTAAGAAACACCAAGCCCAGGAACGCAGCGGCCAGGGAAATGACCACCCATTTTTTGATGTCGGAAAAGACCACTGCTCCAGCTCGCCGATTTCCCAGGACCGTCATCACCCGAGAGGAAAAATCGGGGGGAACTTCTTTCTTCGGTAGCTGTTCCAAAAATTTTATGAGCTTCTCTTCTCTGTGATTCATGATCATCGCCTCACCCTCTTATACGTAAAAAACCCGCGCCGGTTTCAGTCCAAATACCTCTGAAGATCGTCCTGTAGTCGCTTCCGAGCCCGGTAAATATAGGTTTTTACCGTCCCAATCGGTAATCCGGTGACCGCGGCGATTTCTTCATACGACAAATTTTCTATGTGGCGCAGAACGATGATCTCCCGGAACTTGAGCGGCAGTCGCTCGATCGCCCGCTCGATTTCCAAACGGAGTTCCTGATTGAGTACATCACCATCGGGATCCTGGAAAGAGGCCTGTTCGATAAAGTCTTCCAGCTCGGATTCCTCTTCCTCTCCAACCGGATTTTGCAGAGAGAAAAACACCAGCCTTTTTTTACGGAAGGAATCACGGCAGACATTGAGGGCGATTCGGTAGATCCACGTGGTAAATTCGTAGGTGTTATTGTATTTCCTCAGTTTCGAGAAGACCCGGACAAAAGTTTCTTGGGCAAGGTCCTCGGCCTCCTGCTTCTGTTTGACCATGCGGTAGATATAGTTGAAAATGGCTTTCTCGTAACGGTGAATCAATAAGCAAAAAAGCTCCGCGTTCCCGTTCAACACTTCATTGACTATATCCCGGTCGTTTCTCTCCGTCATGTCAGATGGCTTGTTATTAGAGACGCGACGCTATAGGACGTTGGCCCTTAGCCAATCGATCCGAAATCGGGCACTGTTGACAAGCGAGGTCCCGTCAGCCCACAAGGCCCTGGGGTAGTTGACAATTATACCGACATACACGTCATGGGCTTCCTGGAACCGGCCCATTCTCTCTAGGCTTAGGCCCTTGTGAAAAAGAGCGGCCGGAGCGATGAGAATCCCGTTATACCAAGTCCCGTTCGGATAATTGATGACCGTCTTTTCAAAAGCGATCAGGGCTTCCGGGAATTTTCTGTTCTGGAAATGGGATGCTCCTTCAAAGTACTGGGCATCGTCAGACAGATCGGTTGCCGGGTATAATGCAACATACAGGGCGAATTGGCGGGCTGCTTCCTGATGCTGGTTCATACGGTAATAGCAGTGCCCCAATGCATAGGTCGCCTTACGGCCTACCTCCCCTCCCAATCCTATCGTCAGTTCATAAATCTGGGCGGCTTCGAAAAAGAATCCCAGAATGTAATACGCGTCAGCCATTTCGAAATAGGCGGTGGGCACCAGCGGGCTGTGGGGGTAATTGTCCACCAAATAACGGTATTGAACGATCGCCGCCCCAAAGTTCCCCAAGCCTTCGCCATAGCTCTTGGCTAAAAGATAGCGGGCGTCATCAGCAAAAAGATTTTCCGGATAAAAGGCCGACATCTCAGAAAGCGCATCCACTGCTTTCTGGTATTCTCCCAGATAGTACCACGATGCACCTTGAATAAAAAAAATATCGCCGGTTCGGGAGCCGGCTGGATATTCGGTTAAAAACTGCTCGGACTCGAAAATAGCCCGTTCATATAGTCCGCCCTCGTAAAGGATAAAAATATACTCGGCCAGGCTTTGTTCATTACGCAAGGCCAGGAAAATCCTGCCTTCCGGATTGACCAGGCTGGTTCTGCCCTTTTCGACTCGCACTCGGCTGAAGTTGCCGGTGAAGCCGGTCCGGGAAAAAAAGAGGTAACGCTCTCCGACGGGCACCCGGTCAAGAAAAAAGTCCCCCTCCGGTCCGGTGGTCGTACTTACTCCTTGGGCTTCCACCAGCACACCGGAAAGAGGTTCGAAATCACTCCAGACTTCACCGGACACCGAGCCGGTCTCCCGTACGCCGATCCCACCGCATCCGGAGAGAAAGGTCAGGCACATAAGGGTCAAGGTGATGCCGGTCAGCGTAATCCACAAACGAGCGCTGAATGCCATCTCAATCCCCCAATCTTCTGAGCTCTCTTGCCGCCCGATCATAAAGATCCGTATCCCGAGGAAGACTGTCGGTGATCATGCGTAGCTCTTCCCGGGCCAGGTCCTTCTCGTTGAGCTCAAGGTATACCAGGGCCAGGTAATACCGGACCTCCCAATAGGTCGGATCCTTTTCCAAGGCCTGGTGAAAAACGGTCACCGCCTTTTGTAACTCATTCATTTTATAATAAATGTAACCAAGATGCAGCAGGTAAAAGGAATTTTCTGGTGAGATCTCCAGAGCGCGAAGAATAGCCATTTCCGCCTCTTCCCACTCCCGGATACCTGGGGCCTTACTCCTCAATCCATGGACATAAGCGAGTCGGAACCAACTCCAATCGTCATCCGGCGAGGACGCGAGGTGTTCCTGGAAGGCTTCGACAATCCGGGGCGACAGGCGAAGCGCCTGGCGCATGACCCGGTAACTCGATCCTTTTTCCAGCAGGATCATGCCCATTTCCCAGTAAGCATCATGTACGCGGATCCCCGCCTCCACTGAACGCTCGAACAGCCGATAGGCCTCGTCGAATTCACCTCGGGACCGAGCCTCCATCGCCTGCCGATATAGATCATTTTCGGTCGCCATGACCATACCCGTATGTTGGGCGACCACAAGTACCAAGAGAATACCGATCATCCATCCACGCTGTCGGTATAGAGTCTGCTTCATAAGCCTCCTCACTTCCGGTCTACGGTCACAAACAGAATTAAGCCCAAGACCCCGAACAAGATATCCGGCAACCAAGCGGCCAGCCATGGTTCCATCACCCCGCCCCTCCCCAGCGAACGGGTTATCGATAACAGCATGTTGTAGACAAAGGCCATGAGCACGGTAACGATCACTCCCAGGGCTTTGGGGTCGCGGGTACGCTGGATGCCCAAAGGCATGCCGAACAACAGAAACACAAAGGCTGAAAAAGGGATAGCCATCTTAAGATAATAGGCCACCTCGTAATTTTCGGTGGCCGCTCCGGCCTGCCGGAGAATATCGATCTGGCGGCTGAGATCCCGGCTGGACAGTTCCTCCGGGGACCGTTGCCGGGTGAAAAAGTCTTTCAATTCTTCCCGCATGTCAATGACCATTTCCGAAAATTCGATCTCCTGGATGAGATGACCAAGTTCATTATACCGGTGCGTGACTCCCTCCCGAAGAATCCAGTGTTCATCCTGCCACAGTCCGGTTTGAGCCAGAATGACGTCCGGGTAATCGTGCCGGGTCCCGAGTTCGTAAATAATGATGTTACGCAACTCCCAGCTTTCGTTATCGATTTCGCCGACATAAAAATAACGGTTGTCGGCATCCCGGAAAAAAACGTTCTGCTCGATACGGGGAGGTCCTTCCTTATAAACAAATTCCCGGATCAATACCTGGGCGCGGTGATTGGCCTCCGGTACCACGAAATCATTGATGGCATACGCACCGAGGCTTACGAATAGGCCGAAAATCAGGAAGGGCTGCAGAAAACGCTTCAGGCTGACCCCTCCGGCTTCGATGGCGACCAATTCCGACTCCCGGCACAGCCTGCTGAGGGTCAATTGGGAAGCAAGCAAGCCGGAAATAGGAAACGTCATCACCATGTGCGCGGGAATATAAAGCAGGAGGATTTCCAGGACAATTAAAAGGGGCACCCGTTTGTTCACGAAGAAATCGGCCAATTCGAAAATGGTCTGGACCAACATGACAATGGTGACCGCTCCCACCCAGGTGAACATGCCGATCGTGCTCTCTTTCATAAGATACCGGTCCATGACTCTAAACATAGAAAAACCCTCCAAATTGGCCAATCAAAGGGGGGAGGAGCCTGTGGACCAGGAGAGCGTCCTTTGAGAAGAGCATTCGGGTTTCCACTTTACCCCTTCAAGCTGCAAGATAAATTCATATATACGAATCCCGATCAACGGGTTCCTCGCCTTACCCTCCACCCCTATCTTCGTCATCATTCGGAGCGTGGCTCAATCGAGTCGACGTGGACCAGGAGGGATGAACAAGCCATCTCTCGGAACGGTTCCTTGGGGCGTAAGGAGAGAAAAACTCCGATCGGTATTATAACAGTTTTCCCGGGAACATCATAACGGCATAATGGTCTGAGATGTCGCAAAAAAACCAGACCCCGGACGCGCGCGTCCGGGGTCTGGTTTTGACCGGTCAACCGCTTCGCTTGGTTGTATCTTCCATTATTAGTTAAATAAGGGATATGCCCGGATTTATTCCCGGCATCCGTATTTTTCTTTTAAAAGATCATATACTTCTCGTTCTATTTCTTCCAGAAGCTTGATCCGGGGAAGATATTTCCCCCCCCCAAACGGGGTGTTCAAAAAGATGTCCACCAGTTCGCAAGCGACTTCGACCTCGGTGGTCCGGGAGCCAAGCGCCAGGACGTTAGCGTCGTTATGCTTCCGGGCCATCTCGGCGGTGAACCGGTTGAAACAGAGTAGGGCCCGGATTCCGGGGTAACGGTTCGCGGCCACCGAGATACCTCCCCCGGTTCCACATATGAGAACTCCTCGCTCCGCTTCCCCGCGAAGCACTTTTTGAGCGACCAGCCGGGCGATGGCGGCGGTCGCGACCGGCGGCTCCGAGGCCTGTGTCCCAACATCGATCACCCGGTGAGGACCCGTTTCGAGCTTGCGCTTGATCGTATCTTTCAGTTCAAAGCCGGCATGGTCTGAACCCAGGGCAATGATCATGTGCCTTCTTCCTTCCTCAGCGTTTTTCCGAATTGCGCCCGCCGGCTACCTTCAACGTCTGTAGACTCAGCGCTCCATGGTCATCAAGGTGTCCTGTAAGTCTCTCAGTTTGGCAGCGAAGGATTCCCGGCTGACCTCTACACCTTGTCGGGTGATCATCCCGCCTTTTTTAACCGGAACGAAAACCCGGGCCCCGGCCGACAGACCAATGGGTAAGGCATCCAAGGACTTTGCCTCTTGGCAGGAGTAGATTTTTCCGAAAACGTCAAAACCCCCGATTCCGTCGATGACCATACCCGGCTCCAGGTCCCGCTTGGCCATCGCAGCGACTTCTGAATGAACCCGTGTCGTGTTGATAGTTGGTTCACCGGCAATCACCGCACGGGCTATCGAAATGGGCGTCTCGAAACTACACAGATGATAAGGACGGAACAGGGTATAATAGGGACCCTCTCCCATTGAATAAAACCCGAGGTCCCGGCGCAAATGTCCAGAGGGGGTAGTGAACACCACGAAGACTCCGGGGGCTACTTTTCCCGTAGAATAGTCTACCACAAAGTCATGCCCGAACAAACCACCCTCAGACCGAGGGATA
Source organism: Atribacteraceae bacterium (assembly GCA_035477455.1). Lineage (NCBI taxonomy): Bacteria > Pseudomonadati > Atribacterota > Atribacteria > Atribacterales > Atribacteraceae > Atribacteraceae bacterium. Next base: position 12,789 of record DATIKP010000039.1, on the reverse strand, counting down.
TAGTGGTAGGAGAGGTTAACCAGGTCCACCGGCGCTCCGTGCATGCCGGGGATATCGGGGAGCGCACCGGTGGCGTTGGACACTTCGGCCATCTCCACCATGGTCTTGGTTCCGTCCACGAAGGCGCATAGCATCTTGGGATTTACGCAGATAGGGAGAGGAACCGTGGAGCATGATATCATAGTGTCAGTGGAGCACTGAAATGAGAGAAGGCTGAAAAATGCGACTACTCCTGATCATCGCTATCATGGTCATTCTCTTGGCCGTCCTTCTTGTGATCACCCTGCGGTCGATAACCGTGACCTCTCGGCTCCGACCGGAATCGAGAACATTAGCCGGGATCACTGCAAGCCGGCTGGGACACTGGTGATGTCGAACGGCGGCTTGCTCCCTTTGCAGGTTACCAAAGGCCGCATCGATCTTCTTTTGGCTGAGGACGGGATCAGGATCTCCCAATCCGAATTTGCCGATATCTGGCTTTTCCCCGGACAGAAGCGGTATGTCTCCTTCACGCACAGAATCGAATGGGATCCCGTTTCTTGGATGGTCAAGGGCCTGATTGCCGGTAGCCAGGGTCGACTCGTCGTCGAGGGAAGGAAACACTTTGACCTCAGACCGATTCCTGCCGGCCCCTTGCGCATGGGAGGTAGCACCCTGATCGACTCGGCCGGACGACGCCTTCGGGAATTGGGGGATCGAAATGGTCCATAACAAAACCGGGGACGAAAAAACCAAACCGCCTCTGTCAACAGCTGGCAGAAGGGCATAGAAATCGAAGAGTGGCAGGATGCAGGGTCTTGGGAAAAAGTCTTTGGCAAAGAGTATAATAAGAAGGATGGGATCTATCGATGAAGACAGGGGGCTAAAACCATGAACAATGTTGTCCTGGGTCAAAGCGGTCTTTTGGTATCGGAGTTGTCCTTGGGTGCCATGACCTTTGGGCGGGAAACCGATGAGGCAACCTCGCTGGCCATGCTCAACCGGTATATAGATGCCGGCGGCAATTTTATCGATACCGCTAACGTCTACGCCAATGGACGGTCTGAAGAAATCCTGGGCCGGGCGTTGGTCGGACGGCGGGAAGAGGTGGTGCTGGCCAGCAAGGTCTATTTCCGGACGGAGCCGGGACCCTACGGAGCCGATGTTTCCCGTAAGGCTATTTTCAGAGCGCTCACAAGCAGCCTCAAGCGTCTGCAGACCGACTATATCGACCTCTACCAGGTCCACTGCTGGAGCAATACCGTTCCCCTCGACGAAATTATGGAAACCCTTGACTCGCTTGTGCAGCGGGGGATGGTCCGCTACCTGGGGTGTTCCAATTATGCCGGTTGGCAAATCGCCCAAGCTTCCGCCGTTGCCGGGTGCGGGGGGTGGTCGAGGTTTGTCTCCGCTCAAATGCAGTACAGCTTAGTGGAGAGGAATATCGAGTACGAAGTGGTGCCGGCCTGTCATGCCTGTGGCCTGAGCGTCATGGCCTGGGGGCCGCTGGGCGGCGGGTTTCTCAGTGGTAAATACCGAGCCGGAGAGCGGCCGGCGGAAGGCCGGCTTCCCGGCCAGCGCAAGGAATACGAAGATTCCTGGGAGCGCCGGGCAACGGAAAAGAACTTCAAAATCCTTGCCCTCCTTGAGGCAGCCGCAAAAAAATATGGAAAGACCGTCTCACAAACTGCCCTGAACTGGTTGCTCACCCGCCCAGGAACGATTCCCATTTTGGGGGTCCGGACTCCACAACAATTGGAAGATAACTTAGGATGCACCGGCTGGACCCTCGCGGACGACGATCTGAAACTACTTGACCGGGCAAGCCTGCCACCCGAACTCTATCCTTATCGCTTCATCGACTGGGCTAACCACCTCATCACAGAATAGTTGCCCAGTCAGCGCGGCTGACAGCGTCAGGGAGGAAGGTCCATTATCACTGTTCACCATTCTTTTTTCCGAGGAGTCTTCCGGGGAGAGCCGCGCCGAAGACTCCGGCTGTTTGTTCAGTGGGCGGCTGACCTGAAAGGCTCCGCCCACTGAACTCCCGAAAGTCTATATCGTAAATTTTTCCAGGTCTCCTTTCAAGGCTTCGGCCTGCTTGACCGTGTCGGCGACGCTTTTCTCTGTCTCCTGGAACGCCGCATGTTGTTCCTGGGAAGCCGCCGCCACCTCCTCCGCTCCGGAGGCGTTTTCTTCCGAAATGGATGCCACGGTGTTCAGACTTCCAAAAACCGACTCGGTAGATTCGACAACCGACCGGGTCTGTGCGTACGCCTGACGGGATATTTCCGTAACTTCGCCGACCAGTTCGGCAATCCGTTGGGACGATGCTTCTACCCGGGAGAAGGAGATGGTAATTTTTTCGGCTTCGTCGGCCACCACCCGGTTGGCCTGGAACACATCCCCAAAGGCTTCCCGGGCTTTTTCCACCGCCCCGGCTCCCGTTTCGACCTTTTCCCGGCTCTTTCCCATGGATTTGACTGTCTTCCCCGCTTCGGATTGAATCTCACCGATCAGCCCCGAGATGCGCTGGGCGGCCTGGGCGGATTCTTCGGCCAATTTACGCACCTCCTGGGCGACCACCGCAAAGCCCCGTCCCGCCTCGCCGGCCCGGGCCGCTTCGATGGCCGCGTTCAGGGCCAGAAGGTTGGTTTCATCGGCAATGCCGGTAATGAGGTCGGTGATGTTGCCGATCTCCCGGGAGCTCTTCCCCAGCTTTTCAACCACCTCGCCTACAGAAAGAACTGATTCCCGGATATCCCCCATGGCCACGACTACGTCCTTCAGGGTTTCCTGCCCCAGGGTAGTCGCCCGAAAAGCCGAAGAGGCCGCCTCTTTTACGCTCGCCATGTTTTCACCGGTCAAGCCGATGTTTTCTCGGACTTCCTTCACTTCCTCAAGAGAGCGGGAGGCTTTTTCCGACTGGTCCATGAGCCGGTGGGCCATCTCCCGGATCCCGTTCAGGAGCGACTCCATGTTTCGGGAAATTTCGGTCAGGCTTTTACTCTGCTCATCAGATCCCTGGGCGACCTGCGAAACTGTCTGGGCGATCTGGTCTTGCGATTGGGCGATCTCTTGTGATGTGCGGTGTAGATTATGCATGGAATTGATGATCCGCTCCGACGAATCGGCCACTTCCCTGAGAAATTCGCGCAAAGTACGCGACGCTCGATTCAGAGAGGTGAAAAGAGTGCCCATTTCATCGGAACGCTTTTCCTCTATCTCTTGGCTGAGATCGCCATGCTCCAACACCTGGGCAAACGCGACGCTTTGCCGGATCGGTCGGACAATGCTCCGGGAAAGAATAACCCCCAGGGTCACGGCCAAAAGCAAAACGACGGCGGTCACCAGGTACAGGATCCGGGAAAGCCGTGACTCGAGCATTGCGAGGTCGGCGACGGTTTCTTCGAAGTTCACGAATACCACCCGGTTCATCTCTTCCATCGAATCCGAAAGCCGTTGTCCGATCTCCCGCGTTTCGTGAATCGCCCTTTGTGTCTGGCTGTCCAACGGCGCGAGAAGTCCTTCATGGCGGATGATATCCCGCCACATGTCCCGAAAGGGCAGCCAGCGATCTTCGATCACGCTTTGGGCCATCGTCGCGTCGTAGGCAACCAAAAACTCTTCTTCCAGAAACCCCCCCAGAGCGGTAAATGCCGCGTCTATCTGTTTACGGATTTGCGCCTTCTTTTCCGGATCGGCCGCGACGAGATAATTCATTCGTCCCTGGTTGATGGTGTTGATCTCCTTGAGCCAGGGATCCAAGCGCAACCGATTCAACGACCCTTTCAGAGCGCGATAGCTTCGGTTAAACTCCATGAAGGTCTCACCAGGGTCCTCGCCCGCCCGGATGATCGCCACGGTCCGCGACCAGGCTTCTTGAAAGATATCCGTTTTCGCTAAAATATCGTCCTTGCTGGCCTGGGATATCAGCGTAGACCGCTCCACGTCCTGTTCGAAGCTCGCGAAATACGCATCGATCCCCGCCGCGAGCCGCTGGTCTCGGGCTCCGCCCGCCGTGTAGCGAAAAAGTAGAAAGAAGACCTCGTCGATCGGATTGGTCAGTCTGACGACGGTGTCGCCCACCAAGCTGATAAAGCTTTCCACAATGCGCGATGGCTCGTCCATCGCCAGGGAGGTCTCGCTGATCGTCCGGCGGATTTGCAGTCGCTCTCTCCAGAGGTCTTGAATTACCCGGGTATTCGACCGGTGCCTGATATCTAACATCCTCAGTGCCTGGAGGTTGGCCTGCAAGGGGCTTTCCTGGGGTATCGCTTCCAAGGGAAAGGGAAAGGCCTCCTCGTCCCATGCCTGAGCATAAGGCGACTCCTGAAATTCCACCGATTCACTCCCTAGGCGCAGGGCCTCCATATAAGCCATAAATCTCTGTTCCAGCCGATCGAACTCCCCGCTCATCCGGTCGAGCGCCGCATCGTTTTCCTCCCACAGAAAGGCATTCATCAGAGCATTCAGATCAAACAACACGTCTTTCATGCGAGACGTAGTGAAAAACATGGGAGTTTGTTTCCGAACCTCTTCCAGAGAGCCTCTCACCTGGAAAAAGGCAAAAATCGCGACACTGCCGATACCCGCCGCCAGGATCGCCAGCAACATAAAACCAAGAGAAATCTTCGCCGAAATCCTCAAACCCGGTATCCTCCCTTCTCGAATTGACCTATTTGGGTTCTATGGTCCCCTATGAAAGGAAGATGAATTTTCTTGCCAATAATTGCCCTGCCGCCTCGCCTCCCAAAACTAACTCACCGGTTCATTTCGACAATGATCTCTTTCCGGGAATGGGCGACCCAGGGCAGGCGGCGGAGGCGCCAAGCCAGAAGGGCAGCGCACAGGGCTTTCAAGATATCCGGGCCGATAAAGGGCCAAAAACCGATCGAGAAAACCCGCGCTATTCCCGTATCGACTCCCATAATAAAGTTGAGAACCAGCCAGAGATAGATTAGGCCGGGGAGATAGAGGAGTCCCATGGCCACCCCTGAGAGCAGGCACAGACGGGTGAACGTCCTCCGGCGGGACCGTTGCACCATGAAAGCCAATAGGGGGGCAGACCACAGGAAACCGAGGAGAAAGCCGAACGTCGGCTGCAGAACATACATGGGGCCTCCGAAAGGAGGTGCGGCAAAAACCGGAAAACCAACCAGTCCCAGGGCCAGATAAAGGCTGGTGCCGGTAAGGGCCTCGTCCGGTTCGAGCAACAAGCCTCCTAATATGATTACCAAGGGAACGAGACTAAAAGGTACAATACCGGAAGACACGCGGAAAAACAGCGCCGTGGCTGCAATCAAGGCGGCAAACAGCGCGCTTCTTACCATTTTTCTTCTGTTTCTGATCATGGGGAACCCCCTTACGTTAACTTGATATTACAGCTAAGTTAACATATTGGGTTGTTCCTGTCAATCACCAGGGAGCCTTCCCCCCACCTTATCCGTTCGATTTCACCTCCGACCTGGAGAAGCAGGTCTCCTCCGTCTCCGACGCCGATCGCGACTCCCCGTTTACACTCTTTACCGGAGCGGATATCGACTACACGGTCCAGCCAGGCCATGCGCTCGAGGTAGGCACCTTTCTGAGCCGCAAACGATCCCGCTGTCGTCCACTGGTCGATGTGGCGGGAAAATTCCTCCAGAAAACCTCTCAGGAGTTCTGCCCGGTTCAGCGATTTTCCGGTCACTTCCTGAAGAGAGGTCGATCGGGGAGCCAGTTCCTGTGACCAATCTTCTATAGAGTAGTTCACATTGATACCCACACCCACCACGACCCACTCGATCTGATCTGGTTCCATCGACGACTCAAGCAAAATTCCCGCCACCTTTTTCCCCCCGAGCAGGAGATCGTTCGGCCACTTGAGCATCGGACGGAGGTTCTGTTTTTCCAGGCTCCTGGCCAGAGCCAGGGCGGTAACCAAAGAAAGAGACGGCAGGCGTTCGGGGGCTACTTGGGGCCGGAGCAGGATAGAAAAAAGCAGACTTTTTCCGGGTCGGGAGAACCAGGAGCGGCTTAAGCGGCCCCGCCCCCGCCCTTGTTGATCGGCGATAACCAAGGTGCCGGCTCCGGCTCCTTCCTGGGCAAGACGCTTGGCTAGGGTGCTGGTCGAATCAATCGTTTCCCGGTACACAATCGAGAGGTTTGGGAACCGCTCCCCGAGGAGCCATGCCAGGTAAGATGGCCAGAGAAGGTCCGGTCTCCCCTCCAAGCAGTATCCTTTCCGGGAGGCTTGTATCGCCAAGCCGTGTCCCTTGAGTCGTTGAATCGCCTTCCACACCGCGACCCGGCTGACGCCCATCCTCCCGGCAATCTCCTCTCCGGAAACAAAACCAGGGCTTGTTTCGGCCAGGAGGGGAAGAATCCGGTCAGCCAGATCCTTCCCGTTTTCCCATCTCATCGGATCGTTGGGCATGGACTATCGCTCTTGATCCACGGACGGCGGTGAACTGTGGTGGTTTGCCTCTCCAATCTCCAGTCGGAATCTTCAGGGTCAAAAATCATTGAATTTTCAAATTTTGAATTTTCCCAGGCTGTCTTCCAGTCTCTTGGCCATCCGGTTGATTTCCTCGATGTTCCTACGAATTTCCTGGAGCGCGGCGTTTTGCTCTTCAGAACCAGCGGCCACTTCTTCGCTCAAAGCGGCGTTCTCCTCCGAAATGGAAGCTACGCTTGCCAGGGTAACGGAAATATCTTCCGAGAGGCTTGCCGCTTCATTGGCCGAATCGTGGGACGAGCGGGAGATACCCACCATCCCCTGTAAGGTGTCCACCACCTGCTGCGAGGCTTTTTCGATGGTCTTAAAGGAGCGCGCGATCTGACTGACTTCTTCGTTGACCCGTTGACCAAGCTGGGTGATCGTCTCAAAGGAGCGGCCCGCTTCTGCGACGGCTCCTACCCCTTGAGAAACCCGCCCGGTGCTCTCTTCCATGGAGCCGACCGCCAGCCGGGCCTCTTTTTGGATGTCGCCGATCAGCCCCGAGATGCGCTGGGCGGCCTGGGCGGATTCTTCGGCCAATTTACGCACCTCCTGGGCGACCACCGCAAAGCCCCGTCCCGCCTCGCCGGCCCGAGCCGCTTCGATGGCCGCGTTCAGGGCCAGAAGGTTGGTTTCATCGGCAATGCCGGTAATGAGGTCGGTGATGTTGCCGATCTCCCGGGAGCTCTCGCCCAACCGGCCGATAATCTGGGACACGTGGACCACGCTTTTCTGGATGCCGTGCATGGCCGATGAAACGGCAGTCAACCGTTCCTGTCCCTGCCTGGTGCTCTCGGCCGACTCTTGGGTACGGGTACGGGCTTCATCAAGATTCCTGGCCGTTTCGTTTATACTCCGGGATATCGTTTCGACCTGGGAAAAGGCCTCCCCAAAGCACTCAACCTGTTCGACGAGCTGTCCGGAAACCCGTCGAACCGCTTCGACCAGTTCGCCCATCTTTTCAGATACCTCGCTCAGATTACGACTTTGATCTTCCGAGCCCTGTGAGACCTGGGAAACGGTCTGAGCAATCTGCTCTCCGGTCTGGGCCACTTCATTGCCGAAGGTGGCCAAGTCAGTGACTTTTTCCTGAATAAAGCGGGCCGAGGTGGCTACTTCACTCATGAAGGAACGAAGGGAGGTGGAGGCGGTATTCAGTGATTCCAGAAGGTGGCCGGTTTCGTCCTTTTTTCGGTTTTCCACTCGGCCGGTGAGGTCTCCGGAGGCCAGGGTGCCAGCAAACTCCATTCCCTTGCGGAGAGGGCGGACAATGGAGGAGGCCAGAAGCAATCCGAGGACTACGGCGATGACCAACCCCGCGGCAGTCGTCCCATAAAGAACCCGTTGCAGGGATTGTTCGGTGGCGTGGATGCTTCCGACTGCTGATCGGAACTCGCCACTGATCACGCGGTTGAACTCGTCGAGGGAATGCGAGAAATCCGCCTGGAGTGAATGCATGCGCTCCAGAGCCTGATTTTGTTCGTTTTCGAGCGCCTCCAGCCGGTCGCTGGTTTCGACCACATCCGACCAAAGCAGTGCATATTCCTGCCAGTTTTTTTCATAGATATGATTAGCCATCCGTTCTTCATAGCTTTTCAGGAATTCCCCACCCAAGAATTCGCCAAGCGCACTGAAGATACTGTCGTGGGCCTGGCGAAAGGTTTCTTTCTCATCGTCCGGAGCGATGATATAGTTTTTTCGGGCGATATTCATCGCCCCGATTTGGGTGATCCATTCATTGAGGCTCAGTTTACTGAGTTCGCGCCCCAGCCGGTTGATTTCGGAGACGGTGTCCCGGAACGTCTGCAGAATCTCCGCCTCGAAATCGGATCCCGGGAGTTCTTCTGAGCGGACAATCACTTCCACAAGGCGTTCCCGGTGTTCGCGGATCGAAGCCATCCGTTCGATTAAAAGGTCCTTGGTCGCGCGTGAAAAAACTATATTGCCCTCGATTCCCGACTCCAACATGTTAAGCGATCCATCAACCGGCCCCAATTGGTTGCCTATTCGGTTCCTGGTCAGCGCATATTGGGCAAGCAGATCGCGGGTCTGGCCGATCGATACGTTGTTCTGTGCAATGGCTGTTTCCAGCGAGAGCATGAATCTCTCCAGGGAGGCCACCGGATCATCCAGGGCCAGGCTCTTCCGGGCGAGTTCTTCATTACCGATAAGTCGCTCCCGGTGTGTGTTGATCAACTGTGCCGTGAGTGCGCGGTAATTTTCCCGAAGCTGGGACAGCTCCCGCACGCGTTCACTCGTCTCTGAACCCTCCGTAATCCGAGAGATGGGAAGTTGAAGTCCTTCTTTTTCCCATGCTGTCCGAAATTGCCCCTTCTCTTTAAAAGCAGGGCTGTCCGTTCCGGATAGCAATGCCTCTTCGTACATCTCTACGGTGTTCATTAAGAAAGAAAAATCCTCTTCCAGGGCGGCCAGGCGGGAGGGATCCCGCTCGGCAAGGTAGCGGGTCACAACCTGGAAGCTCTGAGCCAACCGCTCTTTCATGCGAAAGGATGAAAACAACCATGGAATGGTTTCCTCCATGCGCGAGATGTTCCTTACTATCTGGGAAAAAGCGAAGATGCCGATTCCGCCAGCCAGGGCAACCAGGGCAGCGACAACGATAAAGCCGGTAAGCAGCTTTGAACGAATGGTCATGGCCTATCTTCTCCTCCCGAAAGTAGACTTCTCTGGCCTTCTTCTCCAAGCCCACATTGTCTAACTTGCTATTTCTCGGACAGGCTCTCCGGAAAGCGGACGGAATATTTATTTTAGTATTATCGTCCGCATCCCGGAAATCTTTAGACTTGGGTTTGGGTGTTTTCAGGGTTTGCGGTTTTTTTGGAAAGCCGCTCCCGACCCGCGGGCTCTCCGGCGCCGCCGGTGTCACCAGAAGACGTCTGCTTGCCGTTTTTTTTCAAAATGAAAAAAAGGGTCAGGCCACCGATAAGTAGGGTGAAATAATAGGTACTTAATCGCCAGAAAAGGACGAACACGCCCAGCCTCTCGGCTCCTGCAAAGCGCAGGAAAGCCGAGGCGATGGAGAATTCCACAGCACCACTGGCTCCTGGGGAGGGGGTCAGGGCAAAGACATAAAAGAGCGGGATCTGAGATTCCACCACCGCCAGGTAGGAAGGTTGAGCCCCCAGCGAGAGGAGCACCAGTTGGGCCACGGAAAAAGACATCAAGCTCTGGACCAGGTAGCAGCCCAGATTCCAGATCAGGTATTGGGGTTTTTGTAAAATAAATATTTTAAAGCCGCGGCGGAAGTCTCCCATAAAATCGTTGATCCATTTCCAAACCACATCTTCATTGAACTTGATCCGGCGAAGCCGACGGCGAACAACGCGCATACCCCAGTTGATCAGACGGTAGAGCGTCTTCGGGTAAAGAAGCAGATAGAAGAGCATCAAAAGAAGGGCCGAATAAAAAACGGCGAAGAAATATAATAGGTCAAGCAAAAATCCTCGCAATGTGAAACCGATCCGAAAGACGCCCATCATAACGATAAACAGCAGTAGGGGGCTGAACTGAAAGAGAATTCCGGTGATGACCACAAAACTGCCGGCCTCTCCCCAGGTCAGCCCGGAGCGGGCCAACACAAACGCCTGTACCGGGCTCCCGCCGGTAGAAAAGGGAGTGATCGCGGACACGAAGTGCCCGGAAAGCACCGCTCCCACGGCGTCCCGAAAGCGAAGGCGTTTTTTCCAAGCCCTGGCGCTCAGGAAAACCCGCGTCCCATCCAAAAGCCACTTCCCTACCATCGTGATGAGCCCGACGAAAAACCAGGCCGGACGAAAAACGGAGAGGTCGACCACAATCCCCCGTTGAGCAAAAAAGAAAAAGATCAGGGCGACGCTGGCCAGGCTGATCGCAACGGACGCGAGAACCTGCCGGATGATTTTCTTCCGTTCAAAACGCTTCTGTCCGTACAGGGTTCTCGAGAGGATGCCTTCTTCTGATTCGGACCCTCCGGCTACAGACTTTTCCGGCGGTCCGTTTGGCTCTTGATTCTTAAGGGTGCTCATTCTTTAGCCTCTCTGATTCAACAAGAATATTTTGCTCTCTTCCGGCATGTCTTTCGGGCGGCCACCGAACGGGTCCGCCCGGTCCTTAGAGCCTGACTAGTATAATCGGGATCCAGGCGAAGACCGCCATGGTTAGGAAGGAGGCGACTTTCAAGGCCCACAGGGCCTCGTCGATGCGCATTGGCGTCAGCTCACGCCGTGGTTCTCCCATAAACGGCCTATCCTCCCGCTTTCCCTGGTAATAGTTGCTCCCTCCCAGCCGAACCCCCAACGCTCCGGCCAGAGCCGCTTCCGGCCAGCCGGCGTTCGGACTGGGGTGGCGGCGGGCATCCCGCCAGGCCGATTCGATCGCCTCCCGCCCGAAGGCTCCCAAGACAGAGGCCGCCAGCGCGACAAACAAAACAGACAGGCGAGCCGGGATAAAGCTCGCGACGTCATCAACCCGGGCGGAGGCAAATCCGAAAAAATAATATCGATAATCTTTATGGCCGAGCACGGAATCCAGCGTATTGATCGTTTTATATACCAGTCCGCCCAGGGCCCCAAAAATCGCTATATAGAAAAGCGGGGCAACAAAGCCATCGCTGAAATTCTCGGCCAATGACTCCAGCGTGCCTCGCACCATCTCTCGTTCAGAGAGGTGAGCGGTGTCCCGTCCCACCAGGTGCCGGAGCTTCCGCCGTGCCGCAGCAAGGTCGCCCCCCTCAAGAGAGCGCTTGACCTCACGGCCCCTTCGCGATAACGTGTAAAAAGCCAGAAAGTGGAAAATAAAATAGATTTCCAGGGCCCAAAAAAGACCCGGATGAACCCCCCGCAGAAAGCGGGCGAGAAAGTAGTAGCCGGTCCCCAGCCCTCCGACGGTAAGAAACACTACGATAAAACCGAAAACAAACTCCTTTTTGAAGTTACGGACCTTTGGAAAGAAAATCCGCTCCAAGGCATCAATCAGCCGGCCGATCCAGGCCACCGGATGCCATCGGTCCGGCGGATCTCCTAGGACCTGGTCCAGGAAAAATCCGGCCAGCAACCTCAAAAGGGCGGGCATGTTGGGACCTCGGAGTTTTCCAGGGAGACGACCTGGGTAAAAAGCGGGCCATGGCGGAGGTTCAACCGTACCCCCGGATCAAGCAGCAGATGAAATGTCGTCTGAAACGACATCCCGGTCAGGTGCGCGAGAAGACAGCGGATTGTCCCGGCATGGGTCACCACCAGATACCTTCCGTCCTCCCGGGAAGTGATTTCTTCCCAGAAACAGCTAATCCGGTTTTGCATTTGGACAAAGCTTTCCCCGCCGGGGGGAGTAAACAAAAACGGTTCCGCTTTCCAGCGCTCTATCTCTTCAGGAAATCGTTTCCCGATGTCTTCCCAAGCGACCCCTTCCCAGTCTCCGAAAGAGCGTTCTCTGATGTCTTCGTGGACTTCGAAGCTTGAACCCTCCGGGAAGAGCAGGCGGAACGTTTCCAACGCTCGGCTCAGGGGGCTGACAAAAATTCCTTGAAATCGCCGATCCGAGAACAACGGACGGAGGAGGGCGATGCGTTCCCGCCCCCGCCTTGAGAGGGGAACATCGCTCCAGCCGGAAAAATATCCCTTCTCCGTAGCTTCGGTATCTCCATGACGCAATAACGTTATCTCTTTCATCGACTCAAATCCTCGCATTCTTCAGTCTTACTTGTCTTCGAGCATCGTTCCCGTTAATCTCGAAGTCATTCACGCTCTTTGCAGGAAAAGAAACAGGAATTCCGCCCATTCGACTCCGGCCCCGAGCCCGTCGCCGTTTACTCCCTCAAGGGTACGCACCAACGCTCGCCCAAACAGGTAGATCATAATAAAGATAACCGCCGTTTTCAAAAGAGTCCGGCCGCCCTGCGCCAGACTGAAGCCGGCAACGATCGCCACCCATAGTAAGCCATACCAAGCGGGAATCCGGCCGCTGATCTCCTTTCCCATCCCTTTTCCCCCCAAAGGAAGGGGGGGGAACAAGATCCCCATATATAAGGCTGCCGTCCGCCCCAGAACCGGAGCCAGCACCAGCGGAAAAGAGGTCGCTAAGCCGAAAACGAAAACGAGTTTTCCTGCGAGGAGAACAAACACCGCAACGACTCCGAACGTCCCTAGGCGGGAGTCTGCGAGAATCGACCGCCGTTGTTCCGGGGTCCAGCCTCCAAACAGAGCGTCGGCGATATCCGCCGCCCCGTCCAGATGAAGCGCCCGGGTGAGCCCGATCCAAACCAGGACCACCGTCAGTGCGGCAATCATCCGGTCGCCGGTTGCCGCCAGAACAAATCGCCAGGCACCCAAATT
>DATIKP010000038.1 GCA_035477455.1 Atribacteraceae bacterium | reverse complement strand
ATAGAAAAAGCTAAGCCCCACCGGATCCTGGACAATCCCGCTCATAATTCCAGGGTAACCCGGGCTTATCTGTCCTGCCTGAGCAGGAAGGTTGGTCTGCCGCTGGAGACGCTATCCGGCTTGTGATGACCCCAGATACCTCAGTCGTTTTCTAGATTATAGCATTGGAGGGCACTTGTCAATAGAGCGATTTGCCTTCAAAAATCCTGAAGGAAAGACTGTCGATGAGCTGACTCCGTCTCACTTCCAGGCTCTCGATGCCCCGGTCGTCCACGATCTTGACCGCGATGCGTCGGTGCTCACCCGGATCGAAGGGGAGAGACACCGTACCCCGGTAGGCCGCAAGGAGTTCTTCGTCAATTTCCGCCTTGAGGTTCTTCGCCAGCCGTGCCCAGCCGTCCTTCTCCCCCGTCATGGGGAAGAAAACCTGGCGCGGATAGAGGCTACGGCCGTCGTAGTCAGTGTCCAGCAGCCAGACGGCGATCTTGTCCTCGCCCCCCGATTCGACGCCGCCGGTCTTAGTGTTGTAGTAGTCAAAGCCGTGTACCGAGACGCGATACTTCACTACCTCACCCTGACTTTCACGAGGTACATCCTTCCCGGGCCAGTGTGTCCGCCCGGTCGTTCCAGTGGTCCCCGCTGTGCCCCTGAACCTTGACCCAGTGAATCCGCACATTTGCATTATTGATGAACCGGGCATACTCACGGGTGAGGGGGAGATTGGTACGCCACTGTCCGGTGGCCCATTTCTCGATTCCGTAATAATCGTAATAAATCTCCAGTTCAGCGATGTGGCTAGCCTGGCCAAAACGAACCACTTCATACACCGCGTACAGCTCACCTCCCACCTGGCGGGAATGGCTGAATTCAGGAGGGACTTTCCCGGAAAATTCTTTAACCAGTTGCCTGCCATACAGAATCACCCCGCCGTACCCGGTGATTCCTTTGTGGTAAGAGCCGTCGACATAGGCCTTCCACCGTTCTCGCTTTGCCTCCCTAGTCTCATTCAACCAGAGCGCTTCCAGGTCTGTCACCAGGGTTCTGTCCCTGATTCCCTGAAACACTGCCGTGTATGCCTTCCTTTTGGGACTGTAATAGATCCTGATTTTCCCCAACGGAGTTTTTTCCCGGAACAGCTCAATACTCACCGAATATTCCCGGAACGAATCCGGTGCGATAAATCCGTCAAAACCCGCCTTACGCAAGCTTTCCAGATAGGAAATGAACCGGGCGGTTAATAGCTGTCCATAGGGAGAACTTGTCCGGTTCACTTGCGGCCGGTTCACGGTCGGACACTCGGCCGAGAGCGGCCCGCACTTTCCATAAACGACAACAATTCCGCCTTTCCTTCTCCGGTCACCGACGATACGGGAAAGAACGCCGGAAACAGGCCGTCTGGACCGGTCAACTCCTTCCTCAGGCAGGCCAGGCGATGATCCCGTTTGGTCCGGGAGAGTTTATCGATTTTGGTTAGAGCGACCACGTAGGGAATCCGGCGGGCCATGAGCCAATTCATAAACCCGGCATCGACTGCTTGCAGGCAAAGCCGGGCATCCAGCAAGACAAAAAGGTTGAGGAGATTCTTCCGGGTCACGAGATAACGGGTAATGTAACGATCCCAGCGACCTCTTTCGCCTTTTGACACCCTGGCGAAACCATAGCCGGGCAGATCGGCAAAATACCATTTTTCCTCAACGCAATAATGCTGAATCAACCGGGTTTTTCCTGGTGAATTGGAAGTTCTGGCTAAGTTTTTCATTCCTACCAACAGATTGATGAGCGAAGACTTTCCGACATTGGATCTCCCCACGAAAGCGAATTCCGGATAAATAGGAGGCGGAAAATTGTGTTCTTCCCATCCCGCGGATAAGAATTGAGCTCGGGTCACAAAGATCGCTGGCTCCTTCCGGTCATCATTTATTGAATCAAACCAGTTCATTGTATCAGAAAAAGTGAAAAACCTTGCCCGGATTTGGGTGATTTGTTATCCAGAGCCAAAGCGGGTACAATAGGCAGGATTTCCTTTTCCGTTCTCGATATGCTAACCATGAGAGAATCCCATATTGCATCCCTTTGAGGTGATCGACGATCGTACAGCGGACTTTCAGCCTAATGATTCTCGTCTTGACCCTGACGCTTGTGTTGCCCGGGGACTTTTCTTCTTCGCTTTCAGCAACGCCTCGTATTCAACTGGGCGTCGATATATTCCTGGACCACTACACCTCGCTGGTCGCCGGACAAAGGATTGGGCTGATCACCAACCAGAGCGGGGTCAATGGCCGGGGGGAACGGACCAAGGATCTCTTCGCCACCCATCCCGCGATACAGCTCACCGCCCTGTTCGCTCCCGAACACGGGATCGATGGGACGGCAAAAGCGGGTGAATATGTCGCTTCGTTCACCCATCCACTGTTCGGCATTCCAGTCTACAGCCTGTACGGGCCGACCCGCAAACCCACTGAAGCGATGCTCCGCGATCTTGATACTTTGGTATTCGACGTGCAGGATATCGGAGCCCGCTGGTACACCTTTATTTCCACCCTGCAGTACGCCATGCGCGCCGCAGCCGAAGAAGGAAAGAAAGTCATCGTACTCGACCGGCCTAATCCGCTGGGTGGAGTGATTGTCGAGGGACCGGTACTCGAAGAACGTTTCCGGAGTTTCGTCGGAGTAGATACGCTTCCCATGGCCCACGGCATGACGATCGGCGAACTGTCTCTCTTTTTTAACCGGTCAATCAACGCCCATCTGACCGTTATCCCCATGGCCGGGTACACCCGGGACATGCTCTTTCCGGACACCGGGCTCACCTGGATCCCGACCTCGCCAATGATCCCCGATATCGAATCAGCCTTTGGTTACATGGCCACCGGCCTTGGCGAAGGAACCGGGATCATTCAAAGAGATTTTTTCCGCTGGATCGGAGGAAGGGGCATTGACGAGAACCGCTTTGCGGATCTCCTCAACAACTCCAGCCTGCCCGGGGTGGTTTTTATCCCTGACCGACGTGACGATTTCGGAGGCGTGAAACTACAGATCATCGACTACCGAACGTTCAACCCGGCCCGGACCGGTCTACATGCCCTGACTTTTGCCTACCGGTTGACCGGCTTTCCCATCCCTCGGGGAACTGACGAGCCCTCGATGTTTGAAAAAATTATGGGTACCGACCGGATAGGCCACTGGTGGGAAGCCGGACTGACTCCCAGGGAAATCGAACAAGAGTACCAGCAGGAACTGTCCGCTTTCCGGGAACTGCGAAAACAGTTCCTCCTCTACCCTTGACTGTTGATGGCAAATAACCGCCGAATTCTTAACGAGCGCTTTTCGACGGTGATCTTCCGGTCTTCCCGGAGAAAATTTGATCGGGGCCACCAACAAGCGCCAGAAGCGTGAAGCGGTATGGATTTCGTAAAGAATAACAACAACGATGGATGGTGATGATCATGCTGATTAAATCAGGATTGGTTCACAGTGCTGACTCCGTTTCCACTGCAACCGGCCCGGGCGCCCGTGCCCAGATTGAGGAAGCCTTTCTCTGGGACCTGCGGACTATTTACCCATCCAAAGAGGCCTGGGAAGAGGATATCAAACGGTTGAGGGAGGAACTCTTACCCAGACTTGAATCGTTTCGCGGTCAGCTGACCACCCCGGAAAACGTTTCAGCCTGCCTAAAGTTAAACGATGAAATCGGGATGATCTTCTCCAATATCTACGCCTGGGCCAACATGACCTTTCACGAAAACATGGCTGACAACCGGGCGGCGGAACAGAGTTCCCGGGCTGATTCCCTCCTCGCCCGGGTCTCTGCGGAAACATCCTTTATCCGGCCGGAACTTCTCGGGCAACCCGCCACCGTCTTGCGCTCGTACATGGACACAGCCACGTTTTCCGATTACCGCCATCTGCTTGAGCGACTCATCCTTCTTCAGCCACATACCCTCTCGGTGAGCGAAGAAGAGCTACTGGCCCGTCTTGGCGAGTTTGCGGCAACCCCGGAAGATATTTTTCAGAAACTCTCCGTCTCAGACATGATTTATCCTACCATCCTTGACGATACCGGCAAAGAAGTCCGCCTGTCCCCAGGCGCTCTGTTCCGCTTTTTAAACAGTCCGGACCGAGACTTCCGCCAACGGGCGTACGAAGGGATTTCGGAAGGGTTCCGTCATTCCCGCAACACCCTGGCCGCAACTTTAGCCGCCGAAGTAAAGAAAAACTGCTATTATGCCCAGGCCCGGCGTTATTCCTCCTCCCTGGAGGCCTCGCTGGGAAGCGAATTCGTCCCCCGGGGCGTCTATGACAATTTGATCCAGGCCGTGAACAGCCAGTTGAGCCAATTACACCGTTACGTCGAGCTTCGCCGCAGAATCCTGGATATTAACCAGGTATACATTTGGGACATGTATTTACCCCTGATCGAAGACGTGACTTTGGAGATTCCCTATAGCAAAGCGAAACAGCTTCTCCGGGATGGAGTAGTTCCTCTGGGTAAAGACTATCAAAACGTTGTAGAAACAGCCCTCACCGGCCGCTGGATCGATGTCTACGAAACTGAAAAAAAAAGGGTCGGAGCTTACGCCTGGGGAACTTATCTCAGTCATCCCTTCCTGCTCCTCAACTACGACGGAACAGCCCGGGACCTGATTACGCTGGCCCACGAAATGGGACACGCTTTACACTTCTACTACACCTTTGACAAGCAACCATATGTGTCCTCTTCAATACCGATTTTCACCGCAGAGGTGGCCTCTACAGTCAACGAATTTCTCATGTTCGACTATCTGATGAAGATATCCGATACAACCCGGGAAAAACTCTATTATTTGAATATCCTGATCGAAAACATCCGGGCCAGCGCGTTCACCCAGGTCATGTACGCCGAATTCGAGCAGGCCTTACACGAACGCATCGAAGCCGGGCAGGCCCTTTCGGCGGACAGTATGGAAACGTTATGGTCAGACATTCTGCAAAAGTACTTCGGTCCCTGTTTCGCAGTAGAGAACTCGGCAAAAGCGTGGTGGTCAAGAATCCCCCACTTTTATTCCAATTTTTATGTCTACAAATACGCGACGTCGCTGGCCGCCTCCCACGATATATCCCGCCGGATATTGGCCAAAGAGCCGGGAGCGGTGGAGAATTACCGGGAATTTCTCAGCGCCGGGGATTCCGATTTTCCGGTGAGTGTAATCGCCAAGGCCGGAGTGGACATGACTGCGCCAACTGTGGTGGAAAATCTTCTGAAGTATTTCGGTGAACTGGTGGCGGAGCTGGAGCGGTTGCTCTTCCGGTAAATGAGCGGTGTGATGGTCCCCAGGAAGTAAAACCGAGGATATGCCTCCCGCTTTACAGTTCACGGTGCCGCTTTTTCTTCTTCATCTCCCTTCCGAAAAATATTGTGAAATTTTTCTCTATTACCTCTTGACATCTCCCCCGCTGCCGGTATCTTAATAGTGGTAGTTTTCACTATATATGTAAAGGAGGTCGGTCCGATGGCCCAGTCACTGTCTACAGCGACGGTCACCCGTTTATACCAGTACTTCCAAATCTTCAAAGCGGCCCGGGGGTCGGGACTCGAGCATGTTTCCAGCGAGGTTTTATCCGGGAAACTGGGCATCGACGCCAGTTCGGTGCGCAAGGATCTGGCCGGGGTGGCCAGTGGAGTTCAGAAATTGGGTTATTGTGTCTCACCGACGCTTTATGCCCTCGAGGACTTTCTCGGGATTCATAACACGAAAGAAGCGTTTCTGGTTGGTGTCGGATCGCTAGGCCGGGCCCTCCTGGGTTACCGGGGTTTTGCCGAATCCGGCCTTGATATCCTGGCCGCTTTTGACGTAGACGAAGAAAGAATCGGAAATACGATCGCCGGAAAGACAACCCTTCCGTTGTCCAAGCTCACTAACCTAGTCCAGCGACTCAATGTCAAAATCGGCATTATCACCGTACCAGCCGATGCAGCGCAATCGATCGCTGACCTGATGATCGCTTCCGGGATGATCGCTATATGGAATTTCGCCCCGATCACCCTGACCCTCCCGGCGGATATCATTGTCCGCAACGAAAACCTGGCTGCCGGTTTCTCCTTGCTGAGCTATGAACTGAAACGGTTGTTAGAACAAACGAAAGAGAGTGAGGATCAATGAATATCGCAACAGCCACACACACACAAAAGTCATCCAGACAGTTTCTCAGGGTGGACGATATTTTGGACCGTTTCCATCATAACCCGGCAAAACTCATTGCCATTCTCCAGGCGGTCCAGGAGGAATACCGCTATCTCCCGGAACCGGTGCTGAGCTATGTCGCGACCCGAATCAAGATCCCCCGGGCCAGGGTCTTCGGAGTGGCCACCTTTTACTCACACTTCTCTTTGAAACCCAAAGGAAAACACATCATCAAGATCTGTGACGGAACCGCCTGCCACGTGAATAAAAGCGGCCACCTGCTGGACCTCATCCACAAAAAGCTGGGGCTGAGCGACAAAAAACGTACGACCGACGATCTGTTGTTTACAGTCGAAAAGGTGTCCTGTCTCGGCGCCTGCGGATTGGCCCCGGTCGTGGTCATCGACGAGCGGGTTCATCCCCAGGTTCAAACCGCACACCTTACCCAGTTAATCGATGAACTGATGCACGAGGAGGAGTAACCGTGCCTACTGTCGAACTCGAAACCATCAAAGCGGCAACCCGGGAAAAGATGGCTCACCTTCAATACCGGGTTCTGGTCTGTAACGGAACGGGATGCATCGCCAACGGCGCCCGCCAGGTTTACAACGCTTTCCTCACAAAGACCGGTGCGTGCCGGAACCTGGTGTCGGTCAAGACCGGTGACCCCTGCCACATGGTGGGACTGATCAGCCAGACCGGTTGCCACGGGCTGTGTCAAATGGGACCTTTGGTGCTCATTCGAGCCAACAACGGGTTCAAAGACGTTTTTTACTGCGGGGTCCGGGAACCAGATGTCGCCGAAATCGTGGAAGAAACTATCAAAAAAGGACGAATTGTTGACCGGCTTCTCTACACAAACCCGCAATCCGGGGAGCTGTGCCGGAACCCGGGGGAAATTCCCTTCTACGCCCGGCAAAACCGACTGGCTCTGGCAGAATGCGGCCTTATCGACCCGGAGAGCATTGAAGAGTATATCCAGGGTGGAGGCTACTCTATGCTACGTCGGGCCGCACTCGAAATGACCCCCCGTGAGGTGTGTGAACTGATCCGGGATTCCGGACTGCGGGGCCGGGGTGGGGCCGGTTTTCCGACCGGCCGGAAGTGGTTGGCCATGCTCGAGCAACCGGGAAAACCCGGGGAACCGAGATACCTGGTCTGTAACGGTGACGAGGGAGATCCGGGCGCGTTCATGGACCGGAGCCTGATGGAGGGAGATCCGCACCGCCTGCTGGAAGGAGCGATGATTGCGGCGTTTGCGGCCGGAGCGACGGTTGGATACTTTTATATCCGAACCGAATATCCCCTGGCCGTCCAACGGGTTCGCCAGGCGATCAACGATGCCCGGCGGCTGGGTATTCTGGGAGAGAACCTTTTCGGGAGCGGGTTTCGTTTCGATTGCGATGTGGTCGAAGGCGCCGGAGCCTTCGTGTGCGGTGAGGAAACGGCGTTGCTCGCTTCGATCGAAGGGAAAAGAGGCATGCCTCGCCATAAACCTCCCTTTCCCGCACAGGAGGGCCTGTTCGGGAAACCGACGGTGGTCAACAATGTCGAGACCTTGGCCACCATCCGTTACATTATGGAACAGGGGGTCTCCGCCTTCCGCCGATTCGGGACGGTATTGAGCCCCGGGACCAAAACCTTTGCCCTCACCGGCCGGGTCCGCCACACCGGCTTGATCGAGGTCCCGATGGGCACCACACTGCGGGAAGTGATCTATGAGATCGGTGGGGGTATCCCCGGTGACAAGAAATTCAAAGCCGCGCAAATCGGCGGCCCATCGGGAGGCTGTCTCGGCGAGACGCACCTCGATCTTTCCCTGGACTTTGAGAACCTCACCGCTCTGGGAGCGATGGTCGGCTCAGGCGGGATTGTCGTGATGGACGAAGAAACCTGTATTGTCGAGGTGTCCCGCTTTTTTATGCAATTCACCCAGGAAGAATCCTGCGGAAAATGCGTCCTGTGCCGAGAGGGCACCAAGCAGATGCTGGCCCTCCTGCAAGACATCGTCGACGGCACGGCGGAGCTGGAACATCTATCCCTTCTTGAGGAAACGGCCCGGGCGGTCAAAGCCGCCAGCCTGTGCGGCTTGGGTAAAAGCGCCCCAAACCCGGTTCTGAGTACTTTGACTCTTTTCCGGAATGAATACCTGGCACACATCGAGCGGCGTCTGTGTCCGGCCGGTGCCTGCCAGGCCCTCAAAGTCTATGCCGTGAATCCGGACCTGTGTAAAGGATGTACCCTGTGTGTGTCCAAATGTCCGGCAGGGGCAATCCATGGCGAGAAACGGCAAGCCCACCGCATCGACGTCACCAGTTGTACCAAGTGCGGCGTCTGCGCCACGATATGTAAATTCAAGGCTATTACAGCGGCGTAAGACTAAGCATGAGCACTGTAGCGAGTGATGCGTTTCGGTGTACAACGCACCTTCCTAAGGAGGAATGATTACGATGACGGACCTCGGAAAGACTTTGATCATAGACGGACGGTTGATCGCTCTCGGAAACCATCGCAATCTGCTGGAACTCATTCGCAGCTCCGGAATCGATCTGCCCACATTCTGTTATCACAGCCATCTCAGTGTTTACGGAGCCTGCCGCCTGTGCATCGTGGACATCGCAGGGCGGGGAATCGTAGCCAGTTGCGCCGTGACTCCCGAACCCGGAATGATCGTGCGTACCAGCACCGCAGAAATCAGGAAAATCAGGCGCCTGACCGTAGAGCTGTTACTGGCCAACCACGATGTCAGCTGTCCCTCCTGCCCCAAGTCAGCGACCTGTCAGTTGCTGCAGCTGGCCGGCCGGCTGGGAGTGACGAACATACGTTATCGCCGGCGGGAGGAACGGATCCCCCTTGACAACTCGAGCCCGGCCGTCGTCCGCGATCCCAACAAGTGTATCCTGTGCGGGGACTGTGTCAGGATGTGCAGCGAAGTACAGGGTATCGGGGTCATCGATTTCACCCACCGGGGGAGCCATGTCCAAGTACAACCGTCCTTCGGACAGAACCTGGGTTCAGTCGAGTGCGTGGACTGCGGTCAATGCGCCGCCGTTTGTCCAACCGGTGCTCTGGCTCCCAAAAGCCATATCGACCGGGCCTGGCAAGCCATTCATGACCCGGCCAAAAAAGTCGTGGTCCAGATCGCTCCGGCGGTTCGGGTGGGCGTTGGAGAGGCTTTCGGGCTCCCGGCGGGCCAAGTGTTGATAGGACAACTGGTTTCCGCTTTGCGAACCATGGGAGTGGATTTTGTCTATGATACGGCCTTCGCCGCCGATCTCACCGTCCTGGAAGAGGGAAGTGAATTTCTCCGGCGCATCCGCACCCAACAACGCCTCCCTCAGTTCACCAGTTGTTGTCCGGCTTGGGTCAAATTCTGCGAACAGCATTACCCGGACTTGCTTCCCAACATCAGCTCCTGCCGGAGCCCGCAACAGATGTTCGGCAGCCTGGCCAAGCGGTTGTTAGTCAAGGAACTCGGCGTGAACCGTGAGGATATCTTCGTAATCAGCATTATGCCCTGTACGGCCAAAAAATTCGAGGCGACGAGACCCGAATTCGCCCTTGAGGGGAGCCCCGACATCGATGCCGTGATCACCACCCAAGAACTGGCCACGATGATCCGGGAAGCCGGCCTGAATCTCGCGGCGCTGGAACCGGATAAGCTGGATATGCCCTTCGGTTTTAAAAGTGGGGCCGGAATCATTTTTGGAGCCAGCGGAGGGGTGACCGAAGCGGTCTTACGCTTTGCCGGAAGTACCCTGGCCAAGCATCCGATTGAACCGCTGGAACTTAAGCCGGTACGGGGAGTAGAGAGCTGGCGGGAAGCCGAGATCGAACTGAACGGCAGGACGCTTCGCCTGGCGGTGGTGAGCGGTCTGGGAACCGCCCGGCAGGTCATGGAGGAGATCCAGGAGGAGCGGGTCCGCTATGATCTGGTTGAAGTCATGGCCTGCCCTGGTGGATGTGTGGGAGGAGCCGGTCAGCCTCCGGCGAAAAACCAGGCAGTCCAGGAAGAACGAAAAGCTGGCCTCCGCCGGATCGATACGATGCTCCAGATGCATTCCAGCGAGGAAAACCCCTATCTCCAGAAGCTCTACGCAGACACCCTTGGAAAACCAAACAGTGAGTTGGTCCACGAATGGCTGCACACCAACTATGTCACCCGACGGCGGACCGGCGGTGAACTCCCTCTGGAAGACGCTCAGGAGCCCTTGGTCCGGGTCGATGTCTGCGTGGGGACGAACTGCCACCTGCGAGGCGGTCATGACCTTCTCCGGCACCTGGTCGAAGCCGTCGACGAGCGCTCGATCGGCCACCTGGTCGATATCAACGCGACATTCTGCCACGAAATGTGTGACCGTGGTCCTACCGTAACGGTTAACGAAAGCGTCCTCGAACGGTGTACGATCGACATGCTTCTGGGAGAAGTCGACCGGATTTTGGCCGATTACCCCCAGGAAATCCCGGTGAAATAGGGGCGAAACGATGGCCGCCAACCCAGTCCTGTGGACGAACGAAGCCCGCTGCCGGGATTGTAACCGTTGTGTCCGGGTCTGTCCGGTCAAAGCCGTGGAAAAAAAATCCGGCCAGGCCCGGGTGATTATCGAGCGTTGTCTCTTGTGCGGCCTTTGCGTGCACGAATGTCCACAACACGCAAAGGCTTATGCCAGCGAAATCAACCTGGTCCGACAGTTGATCGGTAATCCCGGTCGGGTGATTGCTTCGGTGGCTCCCAGTTATCCGGCGGCTTTTGAAGAATCCGAGTGGCGCAGACTGCCGGCGGTACTCCGTCAACTGGGCTTCGATCTGGTCACCGAAACCGCCGTCGGGGCGGAAATCATATCAAGATCCATCGCCGAAACGATAAAAGCGCATCCCGACCAAACCTACATCACGACCGCCTGTCCAGCGGTCGTCACTTATATCCGCCGGTACCGGCCGGAGACGTCCTCACTTCTTTTGCCTTTCGCCTCTCCCATGCTTGTCCACGCCCGGTATCTCAAAAAACATTTCGGGCCGGGCATTTCAGTGGTATTCATCGGACCTTGCCTGGCCAAAAAAGACGAAGCGCGCTGGGATGGGCAAAATGGGGTTGATGCGGTCCTGACCTTCGAAGAACTGCGGACCTGGATCGAAGAAGTCGGCTTAGATCTGAAGGCAGCGGAAGAAAGTGATTTTGATGGAGTTTTGCCCGAAAAAGCCAGAACCTATCCTCTCGCCGGGGGCCTCCTCTACACCAGCGCTCTCTCTACCAACCAACTCGACCACTCCTTCCTAACCGTCAGCGGCCATGACGATGTCATCGAGGCTATCGATTCTCTTGCCGAACCCGGCCCACCACTTCTTCTCGAAGCCCTGATGTGCCCCGGCGGATGCCTGGGGGGAGCGGGTAACCCGAAAAAAACCCTTTTAAACCAGTTTCGCACCCGGAACAGGTTCCTTCGTTCCATCGAACCTACACCGGCAACCACCCTCCGAAAGCCCCTGGACGGGGAAGCGCCGAATATTTCCCTGGACATACCCAATCCCCATACCCTTCTAATCATCAAGGATCCGAGCGAGAGTCAAATCAGACAGGTCCTGGCCCAGACCGGCAAGCATACCACAAATGACGAGCTCGATTGCGGTGCCTGCGGTTATTCAACCTGTCGGGAAAAAGCCGTTGCCGTCCTCCGGGGGATGGCGGAAATCGAGATGTGCCTTCCCTTCATGCGCCAGAAAGCGGAAATCCAGGCTGACGCTATCGTGGAAAATAGTCCCAATGCGGTGGTTATCCTCGATGAATCCCTGAAAATCATCCATGCCAATCCTCAGTTTCACCAGATGTTCATGACCAGCGACCTGTGCCGGGGGAAACATATCAGCACTTTCATCGATCCGGCACCCTTTCAGCAGATCTTGGACGGCGAAACCAATCAATGGAGTGACATCGTTCATTTCCGGGCCTACGGCCTCACCTGCCGGCAGATGATCTATACCATCGGATCCAAAGATCAAAGGCAAATAATCAGTATCCTGGTCAACCTGACCGTGAGTAAACAACAGGAAGCGGCATTGGACCGCCTGCGGAAAGAAGCTCTGGAACGGGCCGAACAGGTCATCGACCGGCAAGTGGAGATCGCCCAGGAGGTGGCGAGTCTCCTGGGACGCTCGGCCAGCGAAACAAGGT
This sequence comes from Atribacteraceae bacterium, assembly GCA_035477455.1. Taxonomy (NCBI): domain Bacteria; kingdom Pseudomonadati; phylum Atribacterota; class Atribacteria; order Atribacterales; family Atribacteraceae; species Atribacteraceae bacterium. The sequence goes on along the minus strand of DATIKP010000038.1, from coordinate 2,499 downwards.
TGATCCTACAAAACCTCACGGAACTGGTCCAGCGAAAGGACACCCTGCAGTGACCCGGCTCTTCGTGGAGTCCTTTTCCAGCCAGATCTGTAAACACACCCACCGTCATTGCGGAGATTTAATCAAAATCGTTCGCCGACCGGAGCAGACTCTCGCCATCTTAGCCGACGGTATGGGCAGCGGAATCAACGCCAATATTCAGGCGACACTTTACGTGGAATACCTTTTCGGTTTGGCCGAGGGCGGGGCCCGGGTTGCCGACGCTGTTCGCTCCTCCCTGGCCATGCTCCACCGGGCCAAAGACCACAGCGGGCCCTGGGCCGCTTTTAATGTCGTGCAAATCAAACAAGACGGGGAGGTGGATATGTACTGCTACGAGGCTCCCCAACCACTCCTCCTGAGTACCTCGGGAATCGAGGAACCCGTTTTCCGGCCGGAATACTGGTCGGGTGAAATCGTCCAGCACAGCGAAGTCCAACTGAGACCCCAGGAAGCTATTCTCGTCGTCTCCGATGGGGTGACCCAAGCCGGTCTGGGCCGGGGACTGAAGCGGGGGTGGAGTCTGGAAGGGCTCAAATCCTTTCTGGTCAAAGAGCGTTTGGATACCGCTTACCAGGCACCGGGCATTCCCGGGGCTGTCGTCCGCCAGGCTCATCAGCTTCACCAGCAAGAACCAGCTGACGATATCTCCACATTGACGCTTGCGGTGCGACTACCCCGCCAGTTTCACCTGCTGACCGGACCCCCTGCCCAAAAAAACGACCTGCCCAAAATGTTGGAATCTTTTATGAACGCCAGCGGCACCCGGGCCGCCTGTGGAGGAACGACATCCAAACTCCTCGCCGAATATCTGGAAAAGCCGCTGCGAGTTCACCCCGGGAAATTCGGCTCTCCGGCCCACTTCGAACTGGAAGGCATCGACTTGGCCAGCGAAGGGACGATTACCCTCAACCGTCTCAACAATATTTTTTCCGAACCGGAACTGGCCGAAGAGGCCGGCTATGGACCCCTGCGGTTACTGGAACTGATCAACGACGCCGACGAGATTCATTTCTGGGTAGGACAGGCCAAAAATCCGGCACACAACCCATCACTGAAAACAGCCGGAATGATGACTCGCGTTGAGGTGATCCGCGCCCTCACCGCCAAACTTGGCGTGGCTGGAAAACTGGTGTGTACGCATTGGTTCTAACCCTCTCCGTGAGGCGTATTCTTACAGAGTCCCCTTTATGACCCTTTCTTGACAGCGACAATAAGAAACATTATTATACATTTGGAAGTTTTCCATATATGTAACTATGAGAAGGTGCGAGGTGAAAAGCTAAAAAGACCAACCTGCAGGTTATCAGGGAGCAACTGTCCCTTAAAAAAATCAGGCCTTCCTATACGAGGCTCCGAATAATGGAGTACTTGCTCTGCCACCAGGACCACCCGACGGTTGAAGAGATATACAGCCAACTGGTACAGGAAATACCTACCCTCTCCAAAACCACGGTGTATAACACACTCAACCTATTTATCGAAAAAAACATCGCCCGGCAGGTTATGATCGAGAAAAATGAGGCCCGTTATGACGCGAACACCTACGACCATGGGCACTTCAAGTGCCTGAATTGCGGAAAAATTTACGACTTTTTCGTGGCTCTCGACGATCTCGCGATCAAAAATCTGGAAGCCTTCCAGATCAGCGAAAAACATTTCTATTTACAGGGAACCTGCCCCAACTGTCTCGTTCCTCTTGATGTCGGTCAAGACCACACGGAATGAAAAAACCACCGGACGACTACCGGGGAAAATGGTTTGCCCTGTTCGGCCACCCCGGCGATTATGGCCCCCCACCACGCTCCCCGGGTGAGGGGACCGGAGCAAGGACGAAAAAGGGCTGGTCCGTTTCACTTCAAGTATCCTGCCCAAGTACCTGAGAAAAATTTTCCGCTATAATAGGTACAGTTCCCCGGTTTGTTTTTCGAACGCCGATTCTTGCGTTGCGAATACCGGAGGGTAAATACAGCAAGACTAAGGAGAGAACTGTGACCAGCAAAGAACGAATTGAAAAAACATTCAGCGGAGGTACGCTCGACCACCCGGCGGTGACGCCGATTCTCATGTCCTATGCCGCCAGGTATATCGGCAAGACCTACCGGGACTATTACCTCGATCACCGGGTGTTGGTGGAGAGCTATCTACGGTGTCGGGAGGCTTTTGGATTCGATATGCACATGGTCATTTCCGACCCGTTTCGGGAAACGGAAGCCTTCGGAGGCCGCTTCGATTATCCCGAAGACGGCATTCCGGTCCCCCGGGAACACCTGCTAAAAACCCTCGACAGGCTGGATGCTCTTGCCGTTCCCGATCCCCGGGACCATCGGAGAATGGCAGACCGGGTGGAAGCTGTGGCTCTGTTTCGGAAAGAAACCGATCGGGCGGTTCCCATCCTGGGGTGGGTGGAGGGACCGTTCGCCGAGGCGGCGGATCTGCGGGGTGTCCAGGAGCTGATGC
>DATIKP010000037.1 GCA_035477455.1 Atribacteraceae bacterium | reverse complement strand
CATCAAGGCCAGACCCCGCTCGTGATCGAGGTCGGGAACCGCCCGGCGCAAGGCGGGATGATCGCCGTGTTGTTCGATGAAGGAGTCCTTTCGGTATAAGCGCTTGACTGCTCCCCGGCAGAGGGATTTGTGTAATCCGACTTGGAACTCGTACAATGCATATTTTATTGAAGATCCTCCACTGTTGACCGCCATAATGATCACGAGGTCACCTCCCTATGAATAAAAAAACCGGTAAATGGCTTAAAAGCCTTTGGTGAGACCATTCCGGGGTGATTCCCTTTGCTTTGTGTCCCTTTCTCAAGCCAATTATTGACTTTGCTGCAAAAACTCATTTCAGCAAGGCCCCGTTGCCATCAGCCCCGCCTCATCTGGCATTTTCTGGCACGCCTCAATGACCACGTCCGGTTGCAGTGATGCTGAAAAGGCCGTCTCTGGCCTATTTACTTCGAAAATGCGGTGATTTCGGCGGCTGATTTAGGCAGCTCAGGCCCAGGCTTCCTTCGTTCTTTTGCAGCAAAATTACTTATTGCAGTAGAATCATTATTTGAATGCCGCCTTCGAGATACCAATCAGCGCTCTCTTCATCCCCCGGTTAGGCGAAAGTCGAAGGGGAATTTTTTAATATCGTAACAGGATGACAGGACCAGTTCAATAGCGACTGAAACAGTTCTATGCACAATCGACTGTTTTGCGATCCAGAGCATGAACATCTTCTCGTTTATGAATGCTCCGATTTCCTTCCCCTTGTTTTTTCGGGAAGGCCCGTTATAATATTACTATTGTGGCGGTGTAGCTCAGTTGGTCAGAGCATCCGGTTCATACCCGGAGTGTCCGGGGTTCGAATCCCTGCACCGCCACCATCTGTTGCGAGGATGTGCAACCAGGGGCCCGGAGACGGGCCTTCTTTTTTTGTTACCAGGTGAACCATGCATAGTTTGGTCAAGAATGTTGAAAATCATATCCGAACACATGGGTTGATTTCACCCGGATCAAATGTTTTGGCGGCTTTTTCCGGAGGACCCGATTCCACCGCCATGACTCACATCCTGTATGTACTCCAGGAGACCCTGCAGTTTCACTTGTCGGTATGCCACTTGAACCATCAACTCCGAGGAGCGGAATCAGACCGGGACGAAGAATTCGTGAAGCAGTGGGCCTGTGAAAAACAGATTCCTTGCTATATAGCAAGACAGGATGTCCGGTTGATCCGTCGTTCGGAAAAACGCTCGCTGGAAGAAGCCGCCCGATTTGTCCGCTATCGTTATTTTAACGAAATTGCTCAGGCTGTAGGAGCGGAGCGGATCGCCCTTGGCCATCACTTCGATGACCAAGTGGAAAATGTTTTAATCCGGCTTACGCGGGGAAGCGGATTACGTGGACTTGCCGGGATGCGTCCCCGTTCAGGAATCTATATCCGACCACTTTTATGTTTTCGAAAGAAAGCCATATTGGACTTTCTCGTGGCCGAACGATTGGCCTTTGTGGAAGACGTGACGAACCAGGACCCGGCTTTCTTGAGAAACCGGATTCGACAACTTCTATTACCCCTCCTGGAGAAGGACTATAACCCCCGGATCCGGGAAGCGCTGTGGAGATTATCACTGAATATCCAGGAACACTTGGAAAAGGAGAGTCTCCCCATTCGTTCAACCGTGAGAAGAGACGGTCTTTTTGCTTATCCCCTGTTCCGACTGGCTTCGTTGAGCAGATCAGAACTCATACAGGAAATTCTCTGGTGTGTCGAGAGAATTTGCGGTGACTCGACTGGTCTTTCTCGGTACCATGTAGCCGGTTTGGTGAAAATGGTCAGGGAAGAACATGGGGAAATGAACCTTCCGGGAAAGGTGAAGGTATGGATAGATAGCTATCATCTTATTGGCAGCCGGAATCCGGTTTTACTCACTGATCTGCCTCCCTGGGAATATCCCCTGTGTTTTCCCGGAGAGAATTGGCTCAGGGAGGCGGGGATTTTCCTGAACTTCGAAGTAGCTCCGGTACTCTCAAAACCGATTAAGGGGGACTGGGTTGTCCTGGTCGACAAAGAGTTTATTAAGCCTCCTTGTATCGTACGCAACTTCCGGCCCGGAGACCGGGTAATGACCGGTGGGCGAGTAAAAAAAATCAAAGAAGTTTTTTCCGATCTGGGTCTTCCCCGGGAGTGGCGGAGCAGGGTCCCCATCCTGTGTGATCGGGAAAATATTTTATGGATACCGGGAGTCGTGCTTGACGAACGGATGCAGGTTGGAGAAAATAGCAAGAGCCTTTTACGTATCCAGGCCGGAAAAAGGACAAGGTAACCGATGGAGCCCTTTATTGATGAAATTTTGATTACCGAGGAAGAAATCCAGAACCGGGTCCGCAATCTGGGTGAACAGATTGATCGGGACTATGCGGGACAAGAAATACGGGTCATTGGTATTTTACGGGGTGCGTTTATTTTTATGGCCGACTTGGTCAGGAATATTCATGCCCCGCTGAGTGTTGATTTTATGGCTATTTCCAGTTATCAAGACGGGTGTGATTCAGGGGGAGTGGTCCGGATTCTAAAAGACCTGGATAAACCGATTACCGGACAACAGGTGCTGATCGTCGAAGACATTGTCGATACCGGGCTGACTCTACAGCACCTCAAGGAAGTACTGGCCACCCGGGATCCGGCGGCGATTAAGGTGTGCGCACTGCTCAATAAAAAAGAGAGAAGGGAAGTCCCGGATCTGGTCGTTGATTATACCGGTTTTGATATCCCCAACTGTTTTGTAGTCGGATATGGACTTGATTTCGCAGAACAATACCGGAATTACCCGTTCATTTTTGTGCTCAAACCGGAATATTACCAAACTTCCACGTGTGCTACAATAAAGACGGGTCGGTAAACTTTTAAGGAGGACCAACGGTAGGTGAAATTGAATAACTATCCTGGAGGAAAGTTTTATAGAAACCTCGGTTCCTATCTTCTTTTCCTCATTATCATAATTTCTCTGGCGACGTCATTCATGCAGCAGGAAACCCCTCCTCGAGCCATTACCTATACCGAATTTCTGGATATGGTTGGACAAGGCCGCGTGGAACGGGTAGTGATCATTGACCAGAGTATCGAGGGCGTTGGGACCGATGGAGTTCCTTTTACTTCTTACGCTCCGAATGATCCCAGGCTGATTGATATCCTGAGGGAACGAAACGTTGACATTGAGGCGAAACCTCCTGCGGAACCGTCCTGGTGGGCGAGAATATTGGGTTCACTTTTTCCAGTGATTTTGCTCGTTGTCGTTTGGGTGTTTCTTCTCCAACAACTACAGGGTGGCAATAAAATTACCTCCTTTGCCAAAAGCCGGGCTCGCTTGGCTGATCCCGAGCGGATTAAAATCACTTTTCAGGACGTGGCCGGCATTGATGAAGTGAAAGAAGAGCTTAGCGAGGTCGTTGGGTTTTTAAAAAATCCTCGGAAGTTCCAGAAACTTGGAGCGCGTATTCCTCGCGGGGTCCTTCTCTATGGACCGCCTGGCACCGGCAAGACGCTACTGGCCAAAGCGGTGGCTGGGGAAGCCGGTGTTCCCTTTTTCAGTATCAGTGGGTCGGATTTTGTCGAGATGTTTGTCGGGGTAGGTGCGGCCCGCGTGCGGGACCTCTTCAGCAATGCCAAGAAAAATGCTCCCTGTATTGTTTTTGTCGATGAAATGGATGCTGTGGGAAGACACCGGGGGGCGGGTCTGGGTGGAGGTCACGATGAACGGGAGCAGACCTTGAACCAGCTTCTGGTGGAAATGGACGGGTTCGACCCTAATCTGGGGGTTATTCTGATTGCAGCCACGAATCGTCCTGATATTCTTGATCCGGCTCTCCTGCGTCCGGGCCGGTTCGACCGGAGGGTCGCCGTTCCCAGACCGGATCTGAATGGACGGGAAGCCATTCTTTTGGTTCATACCAAGGGGAAACCACTTGGCGAGGATGTTAATTTGAAAGTACTTGCTCGGAGGACTCCCGGTTTTGTCGGTGCCGATCTCGCTAATCTGGTGAATGAAGCAGCGCTTTTTGCCGCACGCTGGGAAAAGGAAGCGATCAATATGAAAGCCATGGAAGACGCGATCGATAAGGTGATCGCCGGGCCGGAACGGCGGAATATGGTTATCAACGACCGGGAAAAACAGGTGGTTGCCTATCACGAAGCCGGTCATGCTCTTGTGGCTAAATCGCTTCCCTTCAGTGATCCGGTTCATAAGATTTCCATCATTCCACGGGGCGGTGCCGCTTTGGGATTCACCCTACAGCTTCCTCTTGAAGACCGTTATTTAATCAGTAAACAGGAGCTTCTCACCCGGCTGGCGGTTTATTTGGGAGGCCGGGTTGCCGAGGAGATCGTATTTTCGGATATCACCACCGGTGCCCATGACGACCTCCGCCGAGCCACCGAGATTGCCCGGGATATGGTCTGTGAATACGGCATGAGTGATCAGTTGGGGCCCCTGACGTTGGGAAGACGGCACAAGGAAGTGTTCCTTGGCAAAGATATAGCCGAAGACCGTAATTACAGTGAGGAAATCGCTTTTGCCATCGATAAGGAAGTCCGGTCCATCATCGACCGGGCTTACGAACAGGCTCGGGAAATCATTACATCACAGCGCACAAAACTCGATGATTTAGCTCAATCTCTCATCGAAAGAGAAGTATTGGATCAAAAAGATATTGACCGGATACTCGGTATTGTCGAGGATGTCGGGAACCGAGACAGGCATGTACCAACACTTACCGAATCGGAAGAAAAGGAACAAAGTCCCGATTCTATCGTCAAAACCACGCTGGAGATGGAAAAGAAAGAGGGAGGAAAGGTCAATCTATGAAAGTTATCCATTCCATACGCGTCGGTCTTACCGGAGAAATGAGCGTTATCGTAAACGAGGACAATATCGCCAGCCGATTCGATCCCGATATGGCTCCCGTGTTTTCTACGCCAATGCTGGTTTCCTTGATGGATAACGCCGCTCATCATGCCGTGAAGAATCATCTTCCGGAGGATCATGAAAGCGTTGGAACCCGAATCATTATTTCTCATATCGCGGCGACTCCCCAAGGCATGAAAGTAACCGCCCGAGCTACTTTGGTGGAGATTTACCGGAATAAACTGATATTTGAAGCGGAAGCGTTCGATGAAGTCGAAAAAATCGGAGAGGGACGATTGGAGCGCTTTATAATCAAACGAGACCGCTTTTTCCAAAAATTACAGAGAAAGTCAGAACTGATTCAGTCCTGAACCAAAGGTCCGCCCTGCGATCTTTGCGAGTCCCCCCGTTATTATATTAAAATAAAGGTTTTGTAAAACGTGCAGGAATACGGTTGATGAGCTTACCAGGCATCAGGAGATGATTCGTATTGAGACAGTTTGCCGTTTTCGGGCTGGGGATTTTTGGGCATAGTATTGCCTTAGCTCTTTATAAACAAGGTTTCACCGTGATAGGGGTCGATATCCAGGAAGATCCGGTCAAGGAGCTCGCCGGACAGATCACCGAAGTGGTCCAGGCGGATACCACCGACGTGACGGTTCTTGAGGCCTTAGGAATCAAGAATTTTGATGTGGCCATCGTCAGTATCGGGTACGATATCCAGTCCAGTGTATTGACCACCCTGGCTCTCAAGGAGTTGGGTCTCCATCAGGTCATCGCCCGGGCGATCAATGGGTTACACGGGAAAATACTCGAAAAGATTGGAGCCGACCAGGTTATTTTTCCCGAGCGGGATATGGCTCTTCGAGTGGCCAGGACCTTGGCTTTTCCACATGCCTTACGAACAGAAGAGCTTTTTCCGGGACACTCCATTGTCGAATCGAAGATTCCCACCGCCCTTCATGGACTCAGCTTGGGCAAGGCGCAGCTGAGAAACCATTTTGGGATAACTGTGGTGGCCATTCAACGCCAGAACGATTATATCGTCTCACCATCGGCCAGTGATATGTTGGAAAAAGGAGACGTGATTTTTCTTCTGGGCAGTGAACAGCAACTGAAGAAATATTTCAAGGAGACTCAAAACAGGACCTATGGAGGGTAGGCGAGGAACGTTAAGACTTTTCGTCAACGATCGCCGGCGCTGTAGTTATTTGAGGAGGAGCCCATGAAAGCACAACTGGAATGCTTCAGCTGCAATATCAGACAGGCTCAGGAGGCGACCTTGCTTGCCGGCAAAGATCCATCCTTTGCCTGGCGCGTTACTCAGGAACTCTGCCGCATCTACTCACAAGCCGATCCCAACTGGACTCCGGCCTACATGACCACTGTCGCTCATCGGGTCGCCATGCAAATGACCGGTAATGCCGATATATATTCCAGACTAAAGTCCCATTACAACCAGTTGGCCTTGGCTCTCTATCCCCGCTTGAAAATGTTTGTCGCCTCGGGGAAGAATCGTCTGGAACAGGCAATCCGGGTGGCTATCGCGGGAAATATCATCGATCTCGGCGTATACCGGGAACTTAGTATCGATCAGATTATGGAAGAGGTGGAAGGCACTGAGTGGGGGATTGCTAACTTTGCAGAATTTTCCCAGGCACTGAACACCGCAAAGATAATTCTGTATGTCGGTGATAATGCTGGGGAAATAGTTTTTGACCGGGTTTTTCTCGAAGAGATCAAAGATGGCCGGGAATGTGTGTTTCTGGTCAAATCTGGTCCAATATCCA
>DATIKP010000036.1 GCA_035477455.1 Atribacteraceae bacterium | reverse complement strand
GACATCCCGTTTTTTTGTATTCTGAGGGATGGACATCCAGGGAACCCGCTGAAAAGCCTCCCGGAAGTAGAAGTCCTCGACTGTCCCTTCATTAGCCCGATCAAGTCCTTTGCCGGTTTTTTCCATAAGCTTCATGCCGATCCATTCTGGAGGGTTGTGGCTTGCGGTTATCATGGCTCCCCAGTGGTTCCATTGCCGGCAGGCCCACTGCAAGGCGGGTGTGGCGGTGCAATCGAGCTCGATAACCGGGCAGCCGCAGGAAAGAAATCCGGAAATGACGGCATCGTAGATCATTTTACTGTGCTTTCGGAGATCGCGGCCAACCACCACCGTTTCCCCCTTGATGAACGTTCCGAAGGCCAAGGCGAGACGGGTTGCCATTTCCGGAGTAAATTCCTCGTTGGCGATCCTCCGGATACCAAACGTTCCAAATAATTCTCCCATCATTTTCCTCCTTCTTTTCCTGGAATACCATGAGCGATTTGGCTTCTGAGTCAGGGACTGTGGTGCTGAAACCTGGCAAAACCGACTAAGAATGGTTAAAAAACCGTCATGAGTTCACCGGGATGAGCTTTTCTATTATAATGATTTATCGAACACCATAAAAGAGCGAAATAAATGAATCGCCCATCTTCTTCGAAACGGCGTTGAAAGTGGATGTCATCACGATGCTGGGCAGGAACGGATAGCTGGCTTATAGAAGCAAAGCTGAATATCCGTCACTGTTTTACCAACGGGAGGCTGTTTATGAAGGATAAATTGGATGCTTTGTCGCAAATCAGTGAATTGATCATATCCGATATGTATTTTGAGGACGTCTTACGCCTTATCGTGACCATCACCGCCCAGGTGATGAAATCAAATATCTGTTCACTTATGTTACTGGACGAGAGTAAAAAAATCCTTGAGATAAAAGCCACCCAATCGATCAGCGATACCTACAATAAAAAACCTCCTCTCAAGCTGGGAGAGGGGATCGCCGGCCGGGTGGCCCTGGAAAGAAGGCCGATAACGGTTCGGGACGTCAAGAGTGATCCGCGGTACTTCAACAAAGAGATTGCCGAAAAAGAAGGCTTGGCCTCCCTTATCAGCCTGCCCCTTCAAGTCAAAGGGAAAACAGTCGGGGTACTGAATTTGTATTCACAGGAAATTCGTGACTTTACCAACGAGGAAGTGAAAATACTCACGACCATAGCCAATCAATCAGCAGTAGTCATTGCCAACTACCGGCTCTTGATGGAGAGTGAGATCATCAAAGGAGAACTGGAGTCCCGGAAAAAGATCGAACGGGCTAAAGGACTGCTCATGCAGGAGTTCAATATCAATGAAGATGAAGCATACAAAAAGATCCAGCGCTATAGCATGAACAAACAAAAAACCATGAAAGAAGTTGCGGAAGCCATTATTCTGGCCTCAGAGATGAAGAAAAAAATCTAATGGGCTCTTCTCAGAGATGTACGAAGGGCGGCGATCACGAAAATCAGCGTGGCGGTCAGAATTATGGTCGCTCCCGAAGGTGTATTCAGGAGATAGGACAGAAACAGTCCAGTCAGACAAGACAAAACACCGATCGTTACGGAGAGGGCCATCAGGGTTTTAAAATTATCGGTCATATGCATGGCGGCGGCAGAAGGAATAACGATCAACGCCGAAACCAGAATAATTCCTACGACACGTAAAGACACTACGATTGTAATCGCCACCAGCCCCGCCAGCAGGTGGTTGAGGAAAGCCACCGGGATTCCGGATACGGCGGCGGTTTCGTCATCAAGAACTATACTGAGCAATTCCTTATAGTAGAAAATGACGAGAAAGACAACGATAGCCAGGACCCCGGTCATAATCTTCAGGTCGGAAATGGTCACCGCCAATATATTACCGAAAAGGTATCCAAATAAATCCACATTATACCCACGAAGGTATCCGGTCAAAAAGACTCCAAGACCCATGGATGCCGAGTAGAAAATGCCGATGACCGTATCTTCCCGAACAATCTTCCGGCGGGAAAAAAACGATATGCCCAGGGCGCTGAGCACACAAAAACCAATCGCCGTAAACATAGGATCTATACCCAGAAGATAGCCGAGAGCCACGCCACCGAAGGCGGAATGGGAAATCCCCGCACCCATGAATGAGAGCCGTTTCAGGACCACGTATACACCGACTATGGAACACATTACCCCGGCAACGATGCCTGCGAGTATCGCCCGCTGCATAAAGGTATATTGAAGGATATTCAAAAGATCAGTCATTTCTCTCCATTCGTGGATCGTGCAAAGCGTTCATCAGGTTCCCGGCCGACGACGATATGGGGAATGGCTCCGTGATGGAAGAACGCTGCTTCTTTCCCGTACATCTTCTTCAGGATTTCGGCGGTGATTATTTCCTCAGGTCGACCGTGAACCACCAGTTGACGGTTGATACAGGCGATACGGTCCGCGTATCGGGCAACAACCCCCACATCATGGGATACCATGAGAATGCTCATCCCCCACTGGCGAAGCTTCTTTAATAGTTCATAAAAAGTTTCACTGGATTTCAGGTCAACTGCTGTTGTCGGTTCGTCTAATATCAGTATCTTTGGATCATGAACCAGGGCTCGGGCGATAAGCATTTTTTGTCTCTGACCACCGGATATTTTCCCGATTTGCATTCTCTGCAACGATTCAAGGGCCACCACCTCAAGCGTTCTTTCGACCGCTTTTCGGTCTTCGCTGGATGGGCGTTTTCCAGGCCCGATGAGGGCAAAGCGTCCGGTCAGGATAAAGTCATAAACGTTAATGGGAAAACGAAAGTCAACCGAGTTGTTTTGGGGAACATAGCCGATTTGAGATCGCCGGGAGTTCAGTTGCGACGGTTTTTTACCGAATACGAGCACCTTACCTTGGCGGGGAGGGAGTAAACCCAGGATAATTTTCAGAAGGGTGGTTTTTCCAGATCCGTTTGGGCCAATTAGCGCCAGAAAATCACCCTGCTCGACTGTCAGCGAGATATCGGTCAGTATGTCATCATGATCGTAGGCGAAAAAAACGTGTTCCAATTCTATCAGAGGATGCAATAAGGCGCCTCGTTGTTATCGGAGAACCTCAGCGATGGTTTCCAGATTTTTTCTCATGATAGTAAGATACGGTTTGTCTGGAAAACTTCCCAGGGGGTCAAGAATGGCCATCTTCACGCCGGCCTCCTCGGCCAAGACGACCGCCGCTTTTTGGCTTAGCTGTGGCTCGGCGAAAACGACACGGATCCCGGTGGCCTGAATCGATTCAATCAAATCTCGGATTTCACGGGGAGTCGGTTCGCGCCCTGGGAAACGTTCAATACTTCCGGCCTGATGCAGTCCATAATCTTTGGCAAGATACGGCCAAGCGGCATGCGCGGCGACGAATTCCCGGGAGGTGAAGGTTAAACTTTTTTCAGTAAACCATTCATCTAAAGAAGCAAGTTCTTTCTGGTATTCCTGAGCGTTTTGGAGATATTGGGCCTTACCCTCCGGATCAAGCGTGCCTAGAATCTCGGCAATCTGCTCAACCATCAGCTGTGCATTCCGCAGGGAGAGCCAGATGTGTGGGTTACCCTGGCTATGATGGTGATCCTTTTCGTCATCCTGGCTATGATGGTGATCCTTTTCGTCATAGATGACAGGTATGCCCTCGTTTACCTCGAAAACCGGAATCCGGGTTCCCGCCTCCTGTATCAGGGGATCGATGAACTTTTCATAGCCAAGTCCGATCATGAATAAAGCATCGGCCCGGCTGAGGCTCACCAGGTCAGAAGGAATCGGTTCATAGGTGTGCGGGCTTGCTCCGGAAGGAACAATCTGGTGTACCGCAACCCGCCCGCCGCCTACCTGGTAAACCATGTCGGCCAAAGGAGCGATGGAAGCGACGACATCAAGTACCGGTTCTGTGCTGGCCGTTGACGGCATAACCCCAATTAAGACGATTACCACACATAACAATAGCCCGAGAACTATGTTCCAAAAACGCTGCGTCATACCCATACAATCCACCTCCTCAATTTCTCTTTCAGCGGCACTGCGGACACATCCCCGATAGGCCCATCAGGTGATCGATGATGTGGAAGCCGGTTTTTTTCCGGACCGCCTGAAAGAAGTTATCCGGTTCGCCACAGGGAATTTCTTGAACAATTCCGCAGTTTTGACAGGTGATAAAATGTCCATTTCTTTGACGGGAAAGAAAATAACCGTGACATTCTTTTTCCTGATGAACTTTCTTTAAGAGACCTTTTGCTTCAAGGAGCGCAATGTTCCGATAAACCGTTGCCCGGCCGACACCAGGAATCCGATTCACCAGCAGGTTATAAAGTTCCTCGGCGGTGAGCGCATGGTCGCTCTGCTGCAAGACTTCCAGAACTCCGATCCGGGATGGGGTTACCCGGATCTCATAAAGACAAAGAACCTCTTTTGGACTAGCTTTATCGGTTTCCGGTAAATCCTTCATGGCTGGCACCTCAATCATCTGATACTTTGTATTATCTATTATACTGTATCATATGTATTATGTCCAGCATAAGTGGTACTGGGTTTGCCATAATCCCAACGATGGGTAATTAATACTGATTCTACTGCAATAAGTAATTTTGCAGCAAAATCAAGTTTGTGAGATTTGGGAAAATGATGATAGAATGCCTCATTCTCTGGATCGCTTGGAAGTCATTACAGGATACGAGAGAGGACGGTGTTTTTTCTGAAGAGTTATCGAAAAGAGGTCTGGTTTGATGTTCACAAGCGCCGCGAGATCATCAACATAACCCCCCAGGTGACCGAGGCGCTACGGGAAAGCGACATATCGGAAGGACTGCTGCTTTGTAACGCCATGCACATTACAGCCAGCGTTTTTATCAATGACCACGAAGCGGGTCTGCATCGCGATTTCGAAATCTGGCTGGAAAAGTTGGCTCCGGAAAAACCCTATGACCAATACCTTCACAATGGGTTTGAAGACAATGCCGATGCCCATTTAAAACGTACGATTATGGGTCGTGAAGTAGTGATCGCCGTGACTGCCGGCCAACTAGATCTCGGTCCCTGGGAACAGATATTTTATGGCGAATTCGACGGGAAACGAAAAAAGAGGGTTTTAATCAAGATTATCGGGGAATAGGCCAGCTAAATCTTCGCAAAACACAGGACTTCTCCCCAACGTTGTCCGATGAGGCCAAAAAGACCAAATTCCTTCCTTCTGTAAGGCAATACGCTGTCTTGACAAAAATTTCTTAAATGGTAAAGTGTCTGCGAGAAGGGAGGTGGTTTCCAAAAGATCGGATAGAGCGGGTTTCGTTCGCTTGTTTCTCGTCATCCTATTCATTTAGTGAGGAGGTCTGGACATGCATAAAAAAACGAAAATTTCCTTTTTGTTGGTTGTTGTTTTAGTTCTGGTGTTTGTATGTGCGGGGAGCGCTTTCGCCAAATACAGTTTTACGTTCCTGACCCACGGAGGAGAGGGAAATGTTTTTTGGGCCTCCGTCTACCGGGGCGCGCGGGAGGCAGCGGCAAGATACGGGATTGATTTCGTAATGATACGACCTACTGAAGAAGGGGATTTTGCTTCTCAATTGGCCAGTTTCGAAGCGACTTTGGCTCTTAGGCCCGATGGAATCATCACCTCCATCCCCCATCCGGACATGTTCGACGATGTGATCCAAAGAGCCATCGATATGGGTATCCTGGTGATCTGTTCGAATACCGATGACCCGGAAGGCGCAGCCGGGAATGCCCGCCTTTCATATATCGGGCAGGATTTGGTCGTGGCCGGGCGAATCTTGGCTCAAGCCCTTCTGGCCGATATTCCGGAAGGGGAGACTTACCATTTCCTGATAAGTAACGGTGGCCCCGGCCAAGTTTGGGCCGAGCAGAGAGCGAAAGGCATTGTTGGCTATCTCGAAGAAAAAGGTCATTCATACGAGATATTGGATACCACGATTCTCATGGACGTAGCACAATCTCGGATTCAAGCCTATCTTCATGCCAATCCGGAAACCAGAGGAGTTCTGACCGTAGAATATAATCACGCGGCTGCGGCCCGAGCGGCTGAAGCCCTGGGATTTGAGCCCGGAGAACTTTTGATAGGTGGATTCGACCTTGTCCCTGAAGTGCTCACGGGCATTCAGGCTGGGTATATTCAGCTTACCGTTGATCAGCAACCATATCTACAGGGATATCTGGCAGTGGTCCAACTTTACCTCATGCTCGAGTACGGCTTGAGCGCCTGGGATGTCAATACTGGCAATGCTCTTGTTGACGCAACGAATGTCGATATGGTCATCGAGCTTGCCCGTGAGCGGATACGCTGAATTATAATCCAATTCGGAATCAGAAAGTGGAGGAGCACTGACTCCTCCACTTTCTGATGAGCATGGGGGGGGTGAATGATGCAAATTATGAATCAAATTAAGAAAGTTCTTTTACTTCGGGAAATCAGCAGTTTCATTATGCTCTTCGTAGTTATTTTGGTTTTCTTTCTGATTTCCCCCCTCTTTTTAAGCCGGCACAACATCGGGGTCGTCCTCGAGATCATCCCAGAACTTGGTATTGTGGCTGTTGGGGTAACCATGCTCATGATCTCAGGGGAATTCGACCTTTCGGTAGGTTCGGTATTTGCTTTTACTCCAATAATGCTGATCATGTTGGTTGATGCTGGAATGTATACGATTTTAGCGTTAGCTACAGCCCTCTTGATGGCCATCGGCATTGGGGCGCTACATGGTTTTATTACCCTTACTTTCGGTATTCCTTCCTTCATTACCACCCTTGGTGGAATGATGATCTGGCGAGGTGCGATCTTGCTCATTACCGGAGGGTGGCCGCCTTTTTTCCCTCCGGAGATTAATACCCATTTTTTGGTTGGTCGTATCGGGATCTTGCGTGCCTCCATTATCTGGTATGTGGTGATCACCGTCGTTATCTGGATCATTTTAGAGCGAACCGACTTTGGAAACTGGGTCTTCGCCACCGGTGGAAATCAATTCGCCGCCCGGGCTATGGGCATCGAAACCAATCGGGTTAAACTGTTAAATTTCATGCTCTGTTCTTTTTTGGCCGGTTTTACCGGGATTGTTCAATCTTTCCGTCTCGGTACCAGCATCCCAACTATGGGAACGGGGCTGGAACTTGAGGCCATCGCAGCGACAGTGATTGGGGGAACCGCTCTGGCTGGCGGGGTGGGAACGGTTATCGGAACTCTAGTCGGTTCGTTCCTGATCCGGGTGATCGATAACGGGTTGGTGATGGCCCGTGCACCTGGTTACTGGTTCCGGGTGTTCATTGGGATTGCCACCATTTCGGCCGTCATTCTCAATATCTATGTCCGAGAACGCGCGAAGAAATTGAGGTGTTAGACATGTCGAAAAACAATCATCTCGTCGATATGCAGAACATACATAAATGGTTCAGCGGGGTGTGCGCCCTAAAGACTGTTGATTTTCACGTTGGGTACAGTGAGATTGTCGGACTTCTGGGAGACAACGGAGCTGGCAAATCGACCCTGATCAAGATTCTTTCAGGATATCACCCGCCAGATGAGGGAAGGATCTTTTTTGAAGGAAAAGAGATGCATTTTTCTTCCCCCCGGGAAGCCCGCAGCCTGGGCATTGAAACCATTTATCAGGAAGCGGCCATGGTTCCAAAAATGAGTATCATGAGAAATATCTTCATGGGTCGGGAATTGGCTCAGGCCACACTGGGGTTTTCTCGTTATCTTGATATCTCCCGCATGGAAAGGGAATCTATGGAAGCCTTGCAAGGGGTGAACCTACGGTTGCGTTCCCCACATGCCTTGGTGGACGAACTTTCCGGAGGTCAAAGACAGGGCGTAGCCATCGCCCGGGCCATGTATTTCAAATCAAAATTGGTTATCCTTGACGAACCGACGAGCAGTTTATCGATCATGGAATCGAAAAAAGTACTGGATTTTATTAAAGAGCTCAAAAACCAGGAGATATCGAGCATTTTTATTTCCCATAACCTATATCATGTTTACCCGGTGGTCGACCGCATCATCGTTCTCAGTCACGGGCAAAAGATAGGCGATTTTCAAAAAGAAGATACATCCATCGAGGAAATCACCCAGCTAATGATCACCCCCTGACCCCCTCAATTCAAGCCCGCTTTTTGAGCCGGCTCCCCCGGTGAGGCGCTTTTTGTCCCACCAGATAATCACCTCGCGTCCGTTAATGAGGAATGGTCAAGGGAAACGCACCAAACCGATGGCCTCAACCCGAAAATCCGCGTTCCCCGGAGTGAGTTATTCCGGAAAGAAGCCCGCAGAAGTCTATCCATAGCCAGCGTTAGTGACAGGGGAGGAGTTGATGGCCCCATACCACGTTTCCCCCGGGTACTTTTATTCTGCCATTGACAAGCCCTCCTCCCGGTCTTGGCAAAACCCGCCTCCAGCTTGAGAGGTCCAGGACCGGCAAAGTGCTCCACCGGCTCCCGGGAGTGTCCCGGGTAAGCCTGCTCAATATGGTTCTTAAGCTCTTTCTTCATGCCGGGAAACGGTAAAAAAGGCGGGGGAGGGAGTTTTCCGGTTACAGGGGTAGCGGAAGGGAGGCAATTTGTCGAGGGAATTCGCCCGAGGGAGAACGTATTTACAAAAGAGCCCGGGTATAGCCTTCCGGCTGATCAGCCAAGTTTTAATTTAATTTCCAGATGGATGGTGGCGTGATACAATGAAGGGGATTTGTCTGGGATCCGGTCGGTGATACAGGGTCGGAATTCGTGCTTTTACTTATACCGGCCAGGTGACACAACCTCCAGCAGTTAGAATTCAAAGTAGGACAGGGGATGAGAGACCCTAAGGGGCCATAAGGGTTGATATGTCTTCCACACAAGCCTTTCAACCTTTTCATAACCTGTTCCAAACCTTTTATTGACAGAGGAGGGTATCCGCAACGTGACGACTGTCATGCCTGATCGCCCGACGAAAACAACCTATCGACTACCCTTTGCCACAACCGTCTTTATCGTCTTTACCCTTTTCATTTCATGGGGTATGTTCACGTGCCTGTCCTACGCCCAGCCATCACTCACCCAGGAAACACCTCCTCCCCCTCCCGGCTGGAGTGAGCGAACAGTCTATCATATGACGCTTCACCTGCCCGATGACTGGGTTTTCCTGAGCCCCGGACAGGAACGGGACCAGCTTGGAGGGTTTGTTCTGATCGATGAACACCTGACACTGACCGAGGGGAATCCCGCCGGAAGGACGGATTTCCTGGTGATCGGCCGTGGCGAGGGCATTCGGGAGATGGAAGAAGAGATGGTCTCGGAGCTGACGACCATGGGGCAATTACACCACCGGACCGAAGATCTCTCCATCGGGGGGAGGACAGCGGTATATTACCTTTTTTCTCTATTGGTACCGGAGGTGGCAAACGAAATACACTTTCACGCGGTATTTCTCTCACCGGCATTTGAAGGGGATGTACCCATCGCCCTGGTTTTCATTCTTCCCCATGGTATACAGGACGATCAAAACACTCTGGTGCAACTGGTGTTGGACAGCATATCTTTCCACCCCTTTCCCTATACTCTGGTATCCCAACTGGGAAACGAACCATCAGGCGTGACACTCGATTCTCCCAGCGGTCTGGCCTGTGATGCGTCGGGTAGCCTCTACATCGCTGATCGGGGAAACCACACCGGATTGTGGTCTTTGATGCTCAGGGGAGCCTTCTGCGGGAATGGGGAAACCGGGGGAACGGACCCGGTGAGTTCTCTTACCCTGAAGGAATCACTGTGGACCGGGAAGGGTACGTGTATGTCACTGACTGGAACAACCGGGTTCAGAAATTCGACCCATCGGGACAACCCATCACCCAGTGGGGTCAATGGGGGGATGGTCCCGGTGAATTCAACAATCCCCGGGGAATCGCGGTGGATCGGGAAGGGTCAGTCTATGTGGTCGACACCGGGAATTTCCGTCTGCAAAAATTCGACCCGAACGGGGAATTTCTCACCGCCTGGGGATCGGACGGGGATGGACCGGGAGAATTTTCCTTTTCCGATCTTTCCCTGGCCGGAGTAGCGGTCAATCCTCTCGGCCAGGTTTTCGTCAGTGACGCCGGAAACGACCGGATCCAGGTGTTTGACTCCAACGGACACTTCCTCCGGTTTCTTTACCGGGCACAACGGCACCAGGAGGTGTTCCTGACTCTGGATTTTCCTTCCGATCCACCCTACTTCACTCCCGCCGGCCTGGGCTTCGACCACGACGGTAACCTGTTTGTCGCCGACGACTGGTCGCACTCGATCCTGAAGTTCGACCCGGATCTCCAACTCCGCCAGGCCTGGTCGAGACTGGAAACCACCGATGTTCCCGGCCAAATCCGCCCGGATATGTCCACCATGCGCTCAGTTGACGGGATCGCCGTGGATCGGACGGGCAGGGTATATGTTTCCCACGGCCTGCAACCCTACCTGGTATACGGCTTCCAGCCCTCACTTCGAGAAACGCCCACTCCGTGGACCAGCGAAGGAGCACAGATCCCTCCGCCTGCCCCGGAACCCTCTCCGATTCAGCCTCCGGAAATACCCCGGATGAGAGAGGGTAAACCTTTTCTTTCCATCGTATCCATCGAACCATATGACCCGCCGCACTCACCAGCCATACCAGCGTTCCGTGTGGTCTCCATCGAACCAGTCGATCGGACACCCGAACCTCCAACCAGCCAGACACTTCAGGTCATGACCATAGAACCCTTGATCACCCCGCCACCCCTACCGCCCATACCGGAACCGACTCCAGTTCTCACTCCGCCACCGGTACCGACCATTCCACCTGAGGAGAAAATACCCCCTGTGCCATCGACTCCGACGCCGACTCCGACTCCGACGCCGACACCGACTCCGACGCCGATGCCGACGCCGACTCCTGATTCTGTTCTCCTGCTGAGTCCATCCGATCTTTCAGAGATCAAAACCGGTGAATCGATCCGTTTCACCGTGACCCTCTTAAACCAACCGCCCTCGGTTACTGAGGTCAAGTACGTCTGGAGTTTCGGAGACGGAACAGACCCGGTCCACAGTGATGACCGGGATCTTACTCATACCTTCCAACGAAGCGGAACGTTCGATATCACCGCCAAAGCCTTCGACAAGGCAACGGGAACGATGGTAGCCATGGTGAGGATACCGTTACGGGTCATCACCCCCGGCCCGGCCCTTTTGACCCACCGGGAAAATTATCCGAACGGCCAGCCCAGGCTTCAATACACCTACTACATCGATTCAGCGGGAAACCGTGTCAAACACGGTACCAAAACCTCCTGGTATGACAATGGCAGGAAGCGGGCGGAAGGACCATACCAGGATGGAAAAAGGCAGGGTACCTGGACTTCATGGTATGACAACGGATCCATCGGCCAGAGCGGCCCCTACGTGAATGACATTCGTCACGGCACCTGGACATATATTACCGGAACGGCCGGAAGGAATCAGAAGGCCCTTTCCTGAACAATCAACGCCACGGCACGTGGATCAAGTGGCACGATGACGGCCGAAAGCAGGCCGAGATGGATTATCAAAACGACACGATCGTCGCCTACCGGGAAGCGCGGTAGAGTGAAGAGTGAGAAGTAAGTGGCCGGTAAGACGTAAGAAGGGTGGGAGGAAAGCTCATTCAAAGTTCAATGTTCAAGGTTGGGAACCGGTTGGGAGGTTCGGAGTTGTTTTTCCTAATCTCCTCAACCCCTAAACTCCTACACCCTGTATTTCAGAGGAGGTGTCGACTCCATGAAAGGTTGTTCTTTTTTCGGAAAACTCATCGTCTTTATCCTGTCGATAGCGATCACGATCGGATTGACCGGCCGGGTGAACGCCCAGCATGCCGCTCTTGATGTTCCGGTGATCTACGGGGGGGACCTCCCGCTCAACCAGACGGTGACCGGAGAAATGGGTCCTGACCATACGGTGGAATTTTCCCGCCTGGTTATCCCGGAATCGGGATTCCTGACGCTTACCCTCAAGGGTCCGATCAGGACCCAGGGGCAGCTGATTCTCTATGATATCAATGGGATGACTGAAATCGGTAAAGTCCGGGTGGAAGGCCGGGACCCCGGGATGATCTCCGCCGGCCTGTTTCCAGGGGATTACTACGTCAAGCTGGAGCGGACCGGCGAACAATGGAGTTACGAGCTGGAGGCAGCGTTTGATCCTGATCCGCCAACCGGTACCGAACCCAATGACCGCTGGTTCGACGCTTCGCTTCTCAACTTGGGACAAACCAACCCAGGCCACCTGGGCTACTGGCGGAACGGGTGGACGGATACCGAGGACTGGTGGACCGTATCCATTGAAGAAGAAGGACTCCTCACCGTGAACGTCATGCCTGTCCGGGAAGAAGCCCGGGGTGAGAAAACACCCATAGAGGGGTCATTCAGCGGCCGTTTAGGCTTCACCGCCCGGGGTTACCTGGCTGGTGAACACTGGTACCGTGTTCGGACAGATCGGGATGGCGTACTCACCGTATTTCTCTCTGTGGAAAATGACCACGAGAGAAATCCTTTAGGTCAAAACCACACCTGGACTTTTACAGCCGGCATTGAAGAAGTCCGCATCCCGGAAACCATTTCACCGGAGCCGGCCGTTACCCCAACGACCACACCACCGTCACCGCCTCCGGTTCCCACAATACCGCCGTCTCCTCCGTCGGAGATACCGGCTCCCCCCTCACCACCACCGGTACCGGTTCTCCCAACGCCCTCTCCCGCGCCCGAACCACCGGTCTCGCCGTGGGAAGAATGGCCGGGAATCAGCGATCTCCCTTCCGACAGGGGTTGGGCAGTCACCTTCGCCGAAGGACTCGATGAAGCCACCGTGAACCCTGCCACCATTTTTGTCGCTCAGGAAGAGGATGGACAATTCCCCATACCAGGAGTGACACTCGGCTTTGATCCGGGGCGACCCCACCAAGTGATGATCGAACCACCCGATACCGGATGGATCCCGGGTGAAACCTATTACCTGTTCATCGCTGGCCAGGTCCGGTCCCTGACCGGGGCAATGATCACCCGGGGAGTACGGATGCCCTTCACCATCGAAAGGGCTCCCGAACCTTATGAAATCCTTTCCATCTTTAACGATCTTCTGTCCTTTCCCGTTCCCCAGGGTCCCCCTGAGGTCTCTGAGTTTACCCTGGATACACCCCATGTCATCACCAGGCTGGAAACCTTCCACTTCCCCTCCCCTGCTCTCGTAGGATCCATTGCCCTGATGGAGGAGGACGGGACTGAATACGATCCCTGGACCGCTACCGGGAAACCCGGACCCGGTGATTTTCCCGATGTGTACTGGGTCGTCAATCCTGATCTTCTGTTACCCCCGGGCACCTACCGGGTGGTGGTTTCACACCCCGGCACCTGGTCGTTCAACGAAGCATCAGGTAACCGGGGGTTCGTCACTGTCGAAGGATATGCGGCCCCGTAACGGGCATCGCCTGGAAGGAGGTCAAGATATCTCATATTCCGTGTCGACCGATTACAAAAGGAATCACGAGGAGGCAGAACATCATGTACAGAAGGTTTCTGGTTGGTTTGATCGTGGCCGGCCTATTGGTGGCTGGCATAGGGACCGTTCTGGCGCAGCAAACCTGGGATGATTTCGTCGAACATTATCTCTCCCTGAGTTCGGCCGAACAAGAACAGGTCCGCTCCAGTATGACTCCTGATGAACAGGTGTATCTGGAACAGCTCCTGGCGCAGCGGGGAGTTCCGAGAAACGCTGCGGTACCGGACCTCGCTGTCCTGCCCGACCCGGGAAACCTGACCGCTTACCGGGATAAGGCCGGTGAAACGTTCCGTTTTCTGGTCACGGGGGCTGTCTCAGGAAGTGTATGGGGAACCGGGGTGTACACCGACGACTCCAATCTCGCCACGGCCGCCGTTCATGCCGGGGTGCTCCGTCAGGGTGAAAGCGGGGTCGTCACGGTGACCGTTCTTCCGGGGCAAGCCAGCTACCAGGGAAGTACCAGTTTCGGGATAACCAGCGGGAATTACGGGTCGTGGCACGGGAGCTACCGGTTCGAAGCGCAGACCACCATCACCGCCGGAATCCCCACCCAGCTCACCTATACCGTCGTGGCCCAGAACCTGTCCGGCGTACCGGTGGCCAACCCGGTGATCCGGGACAACGGGCGCATTCTCAACAATGACGATGCGGTGAAGACCGGAGGGAACCAGGACAACATTCTGGAGGTGGGGGAAACCTGGACCTGGACCTACCAGGAGACCGTGACCGAGACGATCGGGCGTGACATCGTCAATACCGCCACCATCGAGGGACCGGATGACGCAAACCTGGATACCGATCCCGCCAACAACACCGCCAGCACCGCTGTCACCGTCACGGCACCGCCCGGTACCTATGACCTGTCCATCACGAAAACCGTCACCGCCATGGCATTGCCTGAGGAAGGCATCGAGATCGGGGAGACCCCGGGATGCCGTCCTCGATGAATGCAACGCGTGGAAGGCCGCCCAGAGCGGCGGGTACCTGGGTACCGAGGACACCTGGGATATCAGCGCCATGCCGGCGGGAACGTCCTTTGATCTCCGGTTCAACGCCCATAGCGTCCCGGACCGCTACGTGGTCGAATACCCGGCAGGCGTCAGGGTACTCGACACCGAGTGGCGGGGCGAACAGTCCTACATCGACCGGAACCCCCAGCTCTATCCGGGCGGTTTGTCCGGTCCGGGACAGGGCCAGGTCGACGGCGTCTTCGTCAAGGGACAGGCCAATGCCTTCAAGGTGATCGTCTACGGGCCGGAAGAAGGGACGGCCTGGGATTACGAGGTCAGGGGGAACTGCCCCTGAGGGATGTGGCAAGATGGACCTCTTTTTCATGTTGTCTCTTGAGCGGTCACGGACACCATTTTCCCTGTCACACATCGGCATCGCAAAACCGCCTGTTTCCTCCGACCGTCTCTCGACTCACCACGAATTTACGACAAGACAAAGATCGATTACAATATCGTTATGGTTGCAGAATACCTGTTCGAAAGACCTGCCGCCTGATCAGACATGCCCGGTGGGACAGGAAGGGGGACGGGGATTCAGTCGAAAGAGAGACACAAGAAGCGGGACGGTCAGAAAAGCCGTTGAACATTGAGCGAGGAAGGAACTCTCGAACGAGGGGCACCGGGGGAATGAAAGCCCCCTCTCCCGAGATCGAGAGGGGGCTGACGTACAACCGATTACTGATCACCGTTCTACTGAAAAAGGAGGTCTTCACATGCATAAAGCATTCATTATCGGCATAAGACTATGATATCCTGACCGACGAACCTGTCATGTTCCTCGGGAAAGAAGGCCGAATGGTCGTCCTGTACGACGAAATGGAAGATGGATTCCTGGTCTACCTTGGGCTGGAGAGAGTCCTGAGAACCGGAGAAGACCTTTTCATGATGGTTGCCGTTCTACAAGAATCATTCGAAGCGTTCAAGTCGGAACTGGATCAAATCCTCGCCTCATTCACCCTGGGGAACTGAACATCAAAACAACCACTACCAATCGAAGAGAGGAAAAGGCCAAGGCTCCTCAACGGGCTGGCATCACCACCGATCCGACTAAACACCATAGGAGGTCGTCCCATGAAAAAAACACTCATAATCGGTATCACCGTCTTGGTCTTTTATGCTTTACTCCTCCCGACTCTCGCCGGGGCCCAGGACGGGTGGCAAACGATCACCCTGGGAAGCATGACTTTTCAGCTCCCTGCCAACTGACAGAAGCTAGAGGAAGAGATCGGCTTCGGAGAACTGGAAATGGGCTGGTATGTCGGTGACGTCGAAGAACCGACTCACTACATGGTCATCGCCATTTGTTTACCATGGAGGACGAGGAAAATGTTGATCGAATCTCCGATGAAACCATCCAGTTCCTCGGTAAAGACGGCCGCTCAGTGTATCTACATAACAAAATGGATGGAACTCACGGACGGTTTATCGCCGTCGAGGGGATCCTGGAAACCGGTGAAGATCTCTTCCTGATGATCGGAGTGCTCGACGAATACCGTGAAGCATTTCAACCGGTACTGGATCAGATCCTGGCCTCCTTCAACTTCGCCGAATAAAGCAAAACAGTCCGCCCGCCTGTTAATCCGTATTTCGTATGGTATTTCGATGCTCTCTACTCCATAGAATCAGCCACCATTGAACAGCGGATGCTTCCCGACGGGCGTTTCCAGGTCCACGAAACCATCGAGTACCGGATGCGCAAACGTTACGCACGATGGCTTGATGTCCTTGGTCGTCTTTCAGGTTCTCGTGGTTCTTCACGAATGCCTCCACTTCCGCCTCAATAGCCAGAGTGAGCAGCCGGCGGGCTCCTTCCCGTAAAACCTCGGTGAAGGGATCCTTGACGGCTGGATTGATCAGGCATTCTGCTTCCGCATTTTGGGTGATTTCCTTTGACAATTCTTCCCTAACGTGCTTTGCTGTTCTCGTGGCCTATCCTCCCTTCGGGGAGCGAGGTGATTTCTTGGTGATGCTTGAACTTCACCTTAGGATACGCCACCTGTTTTCATTTGGCTATACACAAGTTTTGAGTGTAGCTCGGGAGAAGGGGCTTCACCCTCGACTCCCGAAACATTTTGCTCCTGTGACAGATTTGCTCACTATGCGGCAACGCGTCAACCATTTTTCACAAAGAAGTTTTTTCCTGAAGGAGTGGTAGTAGTGGATTTTGAACTCAATATACTAATCAGCTTTCTGGCCGGCCTGTTATCCTTCCTGTCGCCCTGTATCCTGGCTATCGCACCGGCCTACTTGGGATATGTCACTGGGGTCAGTTCACTGGAAAAGAATCGGAAACGGGTCGTACTCCATACCGTATTGTTCGTGGTTGGATTTACCGGAGTGTTTTTTGTGCTGGGAGTGGGAGCCTCCAGTCTCGGAACCCTCCTTTTCCTTTACCGGCCGTGGTTCAATCGGATCGCCGGGATCGTGATTATCGTCTTTGGTTTGCAGGTCCTCGGATTATTAAAAATTCGCCTGCTGTATTCGGAAAAGCGGCTTCAGGCCGGCCGGCGTCTGAACCGGCTCAGAAGCCTGGTGTTGGGGATGACTTTTGCTCTGGGATGGGCTCCCTGCGTAGGACCGATCCTCGGTTCAATCCTCTTGTATGTGTCTACCCTGGGCCGGTTTATGGAAGGAGGACTCCTGCTGTCATTTTATGCCGCTGGCTTGGCTCTTCCGTTTTTGCTCTTGGGTAGTGGATGGGGGTATACTATGACCTTGCTTCGTGGAATCCAAAGACGGGGGAGATTGGTAGAAATAATCAGCGGCATGCTCCTGATCGTCCTCGGGATTCTTCTGGTCACTGACCAGATGCAGGTCATTGTTCATCGATTGGGATTTGATCTCTTTATTAACACCGAATCCTTGTTACTCGGTGACTGAGTCCTTGCACGATTCAGAATGAAGGATACATTCAATCCCGGACTGTTTATTCTGTATACAATCGATCGGGGAGGACCGGCATGTCTATTCTCGGAAGGGATAACAAGCCTGTAAAAAGCTTCAGTAAGGTCTCCAAACAACTGAAGCTTTCGAGCCGTGTCTACAGAGGGATCAAACCTATACCGGTTGATCAGGTGATGGGAAGCGTAGGACGAGTACAGGATCTGTTACCCGGTTTTAGGTTGAAAAATCCGGACATCCGTTACTTTAGGATTCGCCGGGCAATGGAACGGGGAGACATTCTGCCTCCCATCATTGTTTATCAGGTGGGCCATGAATATTATGTTTTGGATGGAAATCATCGTATAATGGTGGCCAAAGAATTGGGTATAGTCTTCCTGGATGCTGAAATTGTGGAATTCTTTCCCAGCGAACGACGCGAAAGTCCAACGCTACGCAAAAAAAGAATAGAGTTTGAAAAAATGACCGGACTGCAGGGAATCGACGCCTCCGAACACCGCCACTATGATATTTTTCTGGGTACTATCCGGGACAACGCTAAACAAATGGAGCAATTTCTGGGCCGCTCCGT
>DATIKP010000035.1 GCA_035477455.1 Atribacteraceae bacterium | reverse complement strand
CCATAAAGTTGGATTTTAAAATAACCCCCTTTGAACGCGTAAATATTGGCTCTCACGCGATTGCTTGAAAAAAGTCTTGCTAAAAATTAACGTAGAATCTGAGAGTTAAGGGGCCACAGGTCAGCACCTCCTCAACCGTTCCACCAGATTGATTGGAATGATCGATTGAGCGGCCCACCAATAGCGATCAATCGGACCTCCCCCGCAATCAAAATCCTGCCGCTCAAAACCAGAAAGCATCTGCAAACCGAGAGTGTCCCGGGGGGAGTGCGGGCGGCTATTCACCGGTGTTGTGTTCTCATCGGGCGCGGTGTGCATCCGTAGTTTCCCATCTCGTTCGGTAATGACTGCGGCAACTACCCCCCCCTGTCCGGGGAGCGTTGCCCAGGAGGTGGTTTAGACGACAAGAGAGAGAAGCGAAGAAGGTGGGAGATTTTTCACAACGGGTTCGGTTTGTAAAAGTAAGAGGGTACTTTGCATGCCTGAAACAGAGCAGATAGCACGCTCGTGATCGGTGTCCTTTTGTTGCTGGTCGGGTTCGTTGCCTCCGCCGAGGGGAGGGCCGGGTGGTTTTTGAAGGACTTTTACGAGATATGGCCGTCACCGGATAGTAGATGGTGTTTCTCACCATAGAGTTCCTGTAGAGGGAAGCTCTTGCCGTTGTGAGGCGGGAGTTCCCCAATCAGAGGTTCGTCGTCACGGACGCAGTGGTCTTGAGCCGAATATCACCTCGCTCATCTTCTGTAAGAAACAGGGATCTTTCCTCGTCGATATTGTCGCCGGGATGATGACCGGGACCGGGTGGGTTGGTTTTGTCGGGGGGACAGATGGATCGATCATCTGTCGGTTCCAGGCCGGGTGCCTGGCCGGAGCGATATAGACCCAACCTTGATGTCACGGTCGAAGTGAGCTATGTAGAGTCGTTCCGTGATCCCGCTGGCGATAAGGAGTATGCGCTCGCTCATTACGTTCGCGGAATGAATACCATCTTCGCGCTGGTCGGCAAGACAAACCGCGGTGTTTTCAATGCCGCGGTAGAGTTTGGTAGGATCGTCATTGGTGTCGAAGTCGATCAGGCTCCTCTCACCCTGCGTATCTCATAGCATGATCATAATCGACAACGCCGCCTGCCACACGGTATTAGACGCACTCCACGGGGAGTTTAAGCCGGGGGTGTGGCCGGAATATGCTTCCTGATGGTCGACCACGTGCGCACAAGCACAGTCCCCTTGTGGGAGGCGGTGCAGGGGCGATGGTGATCGGTGCCTGGCGGATGATTATTGATGTTCTGATTATCGTCCCTGAGGAGGATGATATCTAACCATGTTGAAGTGAACCACGACCGGGTGGCGAGGGGCTGTCCCGCTCTCAAGCAAAGGCGTACGAGCAGAACGAGCGGCAAAAGCGAGGGGGGAGCGTTACTTTAAAAACAATATCACTATCGTGTATGGTGGTGGAAGATGTCTTACAGTGGAAGAGAGCAATCTTTCCAATTTTAACAGGAGGCTGTTGAGAATGAAGAGGAAAAGTTTAGTCATTACGCTGTTAATAGTCAGCTTGCTGCTGGTAACGATGACCGGATTCACCGCCTATGCGGCGAGAGATCGGGCTGCAATCGTATTATCAATCGGTGGCCTTGGCGATAAGTCGTTCAACGACTTTACTTTTGCCGGATTCCGTAAGGCTGTGGAAGCGCTGGGTGTGCCCCTTGACTATGTCGAGCCGCTGGCGATCGCAGACTTTGAGATGTTACTGCGTGAATATGCTCTAACCGGCGATTACAAAGTCATCTTTGCTGTCGGGTTCCTGCAAAGGGACGCGCTTGCCATAGTAGCGCCGGAATTTCCCGAGCAGAAGTTCATCATCCTGGATGCAGTGGTTGACGAGCCAAACGTTGCCTCATTGATTTTCCGCGAGAATGAGGGTTCCTTCCTTACCGGGGTAGTTGCCGGGATGATGACCGAAACCGGCCGAGTTGGATTTGTCGGCGGGATGGATGTGCCGATCATCCGCCGCTTCCAATCCGGTTTTCAAGCCGGGGTGTCTTGGGTCAACCCCGCTGCTGTCGTTGATGTAACCTACGTAGGATCGTTCGGCGACCCGGCAGCTGGCAAAGAACATGCCTTGGCCCAGTACGCAGCCGGAGTCGATATTATTTTCGCTCCAGCCGGCAAGACGAATTTGGGAGTCTTTGAAGCTGCGGTAGCGCTCGATAAACTCGCTATCGGAGTCGATGTCGATCAGGCCCATATAGCGCCTGCGCACATTGTCGCCAGCTCGATCAAAGGGCTCGAAACTGCGGCCTACTGGAAGACGCGCGCTGCGCTGGAAGGCAGATTCGAACAGGGGATACATGAATTTGGTCTCATTGAGCAGGTGGCCGGAATATGTTTCTTGGTGCCGGATGTTGAGCGAGTAAGCACGGTATACTTACCGGAAACAGTGCGGGCGCAGGTGATCGGTGCGCGGCAGAAGATCATCGATGGCCTGATTATCGTCCCTGATGAGGATGATATCTAACCATGTTTACCGCAAAATATAACGGGGCGGTTGATGGACCGCCCCGTCTTTAAGTGCTTCTACTAAGTGCTTCTATTAAACAATAAGCCAATATGCCTTAGTGGAGAATTCAATACCCGATGGTAATAGATAAAGATAAACCAGCGCCGGCAGTTGAGATGGTACAGATCACCAGGCGCTTCCCTGGAATATTGGCTAATGATCGGGTGAATTTTTCCGTTGCCCAAGGGGAAATCCACGGACTGCTCGGGGAGAACGGTGCCGGCAAGAGCGTGCTGATGAGTATCTTGTACGGGCTATGCCGGCCCACATCCGGAGAGGTGCTGATCCACGGTCGGCTGGTATCCATCGCCAGCCCGACTGAGGCGATTGCCCTCAAGATCGGCATGGTGCATCAGCACTTCATGCTCATCTCCAATATGACCGTCGCGGAAAACGTTGTTCTTGGGTTCGAACCAGACGGGTTTTTCTTGAAGCGCAAAGAGATCGAAAGACGGGTGGCGCAATTCGCCGCAGAGGCAAAGTTGCAGGTTGACCCGACAGAGATGGTCGAACGTCTGGCGGTCGGAGCGCGGCAACGGGTGGAGATCCTGAAGACTCTCTACCGCCGGGTGGAGATCCTGATCCTCGATGAACCGACCGCTGTTCTCACCCCGCAGGAGACTGAGGACCTGTTCACCACGATGCGCACGCTGCGTAACCAGGGGAAGACGATCATCTTTATTGCCCACAAGCTGAAAGAGATCATGGCAATCTGCGATCGAATGACCGTTCTGCGCCGAGGGAAGCTTGTTGGCACGGTCACCGCCGCTTCGACCAGCGAATCCGAGCTGGCGGAGATGATGGTCGGGTCGGCGGTGATCCCGGCGACCCGCACCGGGCAGGCAAAGATTGGGGAACCGGTCTTACGGGTGCAGTGCCTGACCGCAGATGGCGAATGCGGGCAATGCGCGTTTGATGGAGTGAGCTTCGAACTGCGGGCAGGCGAGATCCTTGGGATCGCCGGAGTGGAGGGAAACGGGCAGACGGAGCTGGTGGAGGTTCTCACCGGGCTGCGTAAGCCGACCGGGGGCAAGATTTTTTTGCGTGGTGCCGACCTTACCGGGATGTCCCCCCGTACCGCGCTTGATCACGAAATCAGGCACATCCCTGAGGATAGACACAAACGGGGGATAGTCCAGGGTTTTTCAGTGAAGGAGAACCTGATCCTGGATGACCATGACCGCCCCCCGTTCAAGGGGAGATTCTCCCTATTGCGGGAGCGCTTGATCAGGACGTTCGCTGACCGGCAGATCGAGGAGTTTCAGGTTCAGACGCCGAGCCGGGATACGCTGGTCAGTTCCCTCTCCGGTGGGAACCAGCAGCGGCTCGTTGTAGCGCGCATCTATGGGCATGGGAAGGAGCCATCGCTCGTCGTTGCCGCTCAGCCGACCCGCGGATTGGACGTGCAGGCGATGTGCTATGTCCATCAGAAACTGATCGATCTCTCCGATCAGGGGGCTGCTGTTCTCCTTGTCTCCGCCGACCTGGAGGAAGTGATGGCGATCAGCGACCGCGTCCTGGTAATCCACAAGGGTAAGCTCAGTGAGACGAGCGACAGCCCGAGCCGACAGGAGCTGGGTATGCTGATGGCGGGAGGGAGAGGATGAGCGACAACAGCCAAGCGCAGCCGGTCGAGCGTCCCGTAGCGGTCGAGAGCTGGAGATCGAACTTGCTTGCGAAAGTGATCGCGCCGCTGCGCTCGATCCTGCCGGAGATTGTGGCTGTATGCGCCGCTTTCATGGTTGGAGCGATCGTATTGTGGGTAACCGGCCATCCGATCGGGGACACCTTCTATCGCCTCTTCCACGGTGCGTTCGGAACCAGAAACGCGATCGGGACGACCCTCACCCGCGCTACCCCCCTGGTCTTCACCGGGCTCGCGTTCTCAATCGCCTTCCAGTGTGGTCTGTTCAACATCGGTGCCGAAGGGCAGCTCCAGGTTGGTGCGTTTGCCGCCGCGTGGGTCGGGTTTGCCTTGCCGGCGATGCCACCCTTCGTCCATATTCCCCTCGCCTTTGCCGCGGCCGCTCTGGCCGGTGTTCTCTGGGCGCTGATCCCCGGTGTCCTCAGGGCGAAGCGCGGGGTACACGAGGTGGTAACGACGATGATGCTCGCTCATGTGGGGATCTTGTTGACCCGTTATTTCGTGTTCGGCCCGTTCAAGGCGCCCGGATTGATACCCCACACCGAGAGGATCGCTTCCACGGTACAATTGGCGAGGATCATGCCGCCGACACAGCTTTCGACCGCGTTATTCATAGCCCTGTTCTGTGCCTTTGCCGTCTACCTGTTCCTGTGGAAAACATCGCTCGGTTATGGAATAAGGGCAGCCGGATTGAATCCGACCGCGGCGGAGGCTGGCGGAGTGCCTATCACATATTCGATCATTCTGTCTCTCCTCCTGAGCGGAGGCCTCGCCGGGCTCGGCGGGGCGGGGGAGGTCCTTGGTGTCTTCCATCGGTTCATCGACGGATTTTCCCCTGGCTATGGTTGGGACGGGATCGCGGTCGGCCTGCTGGGCAGACTGCACCCGATCGGCATCGTCCTCTCTGCGCTCCTGTTCGGAGCGCTGCGTGTCGGAGGGATAGCGATTGATCGAACGACCGATGTGCCGCTCGATATTGCGGTTGTCCTGCAGGCGATGGTCATTCTGTTCATCGCTGCTCCGAAATTGCTGAAGTTCATTCGGAAAAGGAAATAGACGAGATGGGCGCAATCTGGGATATTCTTAACCTTGCTCTGCTCGCCGCGACGATACGGATGGCGACCCCGCTGATCTTGACCGCAATCGGTGGGGTGTTCACCGAGCGATCTGGAGTAACCAATATCGGCATGGAAGGCATGATGCTCTTCGGTGCCTTCTTCGGCGTATTGGCCAGTTATTGGACCGGTTCTCCTTGGTGGGGAATGGTGGGTGGGGTGGCCGCCGGCGGGGTAGCGGGTGCAATCCATGCCCTCCTGGCAATCAAATACAGCGCCAATCAGATCGTGAGCGCGCTGGGGATCAATGTCCTCGCTTTAGGGCTCACCCCGTACCTGTCCGCCATTACCTGGGGTTCGCGGGGAGCCTCTGATGAGGTCGCTGGGTTACCCCGTTGGGAGATCCCGCTCATCCGGGAGATCCCGGTGATTAGCGAAATCTTGGGGCCGCACGCACCGACCGTGTTCTTGATGGTAGCGATCGTTGTCGTTGCCCAGATCGTCCTGTTCAAGACGAAATGGGGGTTGCGGGTACGCGCGGTTGGCGAGTTCGCCCGGGCGGCGGCGACCGCGGGGGTACCGGTCCAGCAGACGCGCTACATCTGTGTGGTTATCAGCGGGATCTTGTCTGGTTTAGCCGGTGTCCATCTTGCATTGGGCCATCTCGCTATGTTCTCGTGGGGGATGACCGGTGGGCGGGGGTTCATCGCGCTGGCGGTGATGATCTTCGGCAACTGGCGCCCGTACCGCACCTTGGCGGCCGGACTTGTATTCGGGTTTGCCGATGCGCTTCAGATCAGGCTACAAGGGTTAGGCGTGCCCGTGCAGTTCATGCAGATGATCCCCTATCTGGTCACGATCGCGGTCTTGGCCGGCGTGATGGGCCGTTCACGACCACCCGCTGATATCGGAAAACCGTACGAAGCCGGATAGATGGTATCGGAAGAGCGGGTCGCCCCGACTTAAAGGATTCACGGATGATGAGCCCGTTGTGTTGGCAAAACGGCGTCCTCTGTCTCCTCGGCCAGACAAGGCTCTCCTGCGGGGAGGTCTGGCTAGTACGGGGGTTGACGATGAGAACCGTGAAAGAGTAGCCGGGAATCCGGGGAGAGTAACCGAATAAGTATGTGGTTGTGGTGGCGGATTAGTGGAAACGATCAGCCGCAGTCCCTTTGTATTTTCGTTTGGCAATTTTTCGTGAAAGACCGGTGAGTCTTGTAATAAGATAAATACACTCAAAACCTCTCTCCCCACGGCTGAATAAACACCCGGATTTTGATTAAATCTATCCATGACATCAGCTACCGGTTAAAAATCTGAGGAAAACCGGTCAGTATGATTTTGCCACTTCAAACGGCCAGTCGATTATTCCACCTAAATCGTAGATCCGGGTATATCCCAAGCGGGCTAAAATAGCCGCCGCTTCCTTGCTCCGCCTTCCACTCCGGCAGTAGAGTATGATTGCTGTGTCCCGGTCGGGTATCTCATCTGTAATTAGGTTACCGAGTTGGTCGAGAGGAATAAGAGTACTTCCTGGAATATGCTGGTCATCGTGTTCCTGGCGGGTCCGCACATCGAGCAACACGACGTTTTCTTCGCTGGCGAGCATCTTCTTGGCTTCTTCCGGGCTAATGGGTATATAGGGGCGGGAAATAAGGTCAACCAACCCGTCCCCTTCGCTGGTCCACGTCTGTTGCCTTCCGGTAAACATAAACAGGATGATCATGATCAGAGCCAGAGAAACAAGCATGGGCATCAGCCGAAGAAGCAAAGCCCGCTTTTTATCGCTCCGTTTGGTTTTTTCTGTTCCGACATCTCTTGGTCCAACCATTTTCCAGCCCCCGCAGGATTAAGTGATGAGTCCAATGACCAGGGATAAATAATACTACTTATTCAAGAAAAACAAAAATATCCTGCAATCATTCCTGCCTTAACTCTGGCCAGGATATTTATACGCTTTTTTAATAGAAAGCAATTCAAAGATCGAGCGGCCATCGATGATCAGGAGAAAGTCCATAACCGCTCAATGGCCGATTCAGTTACTCGGCGAGTGTTTCTTCATACTGCTGCAATCTTTGCTTTAGTGGAAAGAGTGCTTCATTACTCGCTGAAATCGAAAACAAGCGATATTGGACGATGGTATTGTACGATCCATGTGCACCTGAAACAATGATTCTTGAGACGAGCTACCTTCTTTCGAGTCGGGAAGCAATTTCCAGGAGAGACCGCCGGGTTTCGTCAGCCAGCTCCATGATGGCGAGGTTTTCCGCGAGCTCTTTCAGGTTAATATGCCTGGCCACAAAGGCGTTCAAGCGGGCCGCAAGCGTAGAGTCGACGTATTTATCCGTTTCCGGGAAAAGCGCGGATAGCACTGTAGAAAAGGCTGGTCTCTGCCTCAGCATGTACTTTTGATGATAGTCTTCGGCCCGGGTAAAATTACGGAAGGAAACAATCTCGGTCAGTACCGACTGGCCGAGCTTTTTTGAAATTTCTTGGCTGGTATCCCTGGCTATTTGTTCTTGTTCCTGGTTATGGGTGAAAATGATGGAGCTGTATTGGCGTGAATACGGCTTGGCTACTGGGTTATGGCTTTCCCAGAATACGGTAAGCAACTGTTCATAACTGATAAGGTTCGAGTCATAGTCTATCTGGATGGTTTCGCTGTGATCTCCGATATTCCGGTAAGTTGGATTTTGCGTGGTTCCTCCGGCATAGCCGACCCGGGTTCGAATCACTCCGGGCAAGCTCCCAAACAAGGCATCCGGGCTCCAAAAACAACCCAGGGCAAAGGTTGCTGTTTCCATCCCTTCCGGATGCGCGGATGGATTTATCGGGTTATTGGTATCTATTTCATTATTAACCATACTGGCAGCCTCCTCGAGATTTTTCGCAGGAATTAAAGCAGGGCAGGTTCTTGGCGAGGCCAGGGCTTCTTGATCTTCTCCAATAAACAAAGGACAGGGAAAATAACCGCTTCCTGCGAGAAAAAGTACAGCCGAAACAGCGATAGCCAGAAAGATTGGTTTCAATAGTTTTCTATAGCCGTCAGGCTTTCTTCCAGGTTTATGGTCGGACATTCTATTATCTCCCATGCCGGATCGGTGCTTATTGATAAAACCGCTGGATTTTTTCGCTTATATAGCCCATAACCCATTTTTGTCCCGTTTATTTCTGACAGGTTCTTTGCTCCGCTTCATACCGTACGGAGAGCGCAAGTTAAATTGAGATAAGGCTGTATTTAATTCTTTTTTCGTTATAATCGGTAAAGGGCAGGCCTTTTCCCCTGGTTCTTGAGGTATTGGATTACTGTCTTTATAAGGAGATGGCCCATGAAATGGACACATGTCGAGATCGACAAGCTGGTCGAAGAGTACCGGGATGAGATCATCCAGACAACCCGGGATCTCGTTTGTATTCCTTCGGAAAATATCGTGCCTTCGGGTAACGAGAAAGGATGCCAGGAATATCTTCTCAAGCGGCTTGATGGAAGAAAGGCGGACATTGACCTGTTTACTCCGGATGAGGTTCCGGACCTGGATCGACACGAAGGATATTTCCCGGGACGGGACTACCAGAACCGGCCGAACCTGGTGGTGCGGAGACGGGGCGCCGGTGGAGGGAAATCACTGGTCTTTTCCAGTCATGTCGATGTTGTCTCAACCAGCCAAGATCTCTGGCCTGAGGGCGATCACCCCTATTCTGGAAAATTGACCGACGGCAGGATATACGGCAGAGGGGCGTTTGATATGAAGGGGGGGTTGATATCAACCCTATTTGCGTTGAAGATAATCAGTGATCAGAAACTTCGCTTGCGGGGTGATTTGATCTTCGAGAGTGTCGTCGATGAAGAGAATGCGGGGTCCAACGGGACCCTGGCTTGCCGGGTGCGGGGTTACAATGCTGATGCGGCCATCATCCCTGAGCCCAGCATGTTAACGGTCTGCCCGGCGGCGAAAGGAGGCCGTTATTACCGGGTCGCCCTGCGAGGTGCGGGTGGAATGGGCTTTGGAGAAGAAACGCTTGTTAACCCGGTCTACGGTCTGGCGACCCTGATCAAGGGGGTGGAAGCCTATGAGCGCTGGATTAACACCCTGCCTTCAATGCTTTCGTTATACACCGGAGACGAAAACCCCCGGGACGTGATTTTGGATAAAGTCCAGGCCGGGGACCCGAATCCCGGAGCGAATGTCGCCGTTCCAGCTGAGGCTTGGTTTTCGATCTATATTACCTCGCTTTATTCCGAAGCCGAATTGCTCGATCGGGAACTGACCGACTTTCTCAACCGGCAGGTACAAAATGATGGGTTTTTCGCCGAGCAGAAACCGCTGGTCACTCCCCTTTCCCGCTATCTCTATCCTTATCAGTCTGACGTAAATCATCCCCTCGTCTCTATGCTGGCTAAGAGCGCCCGCCGGTTTACCGGAATTGAGAATCGGGTTTCCGGTGCCCATTTTGCCTGCGACGGTTTTATTTTCCATAAATATTTCAATACACCGGTCTACATTCTCGGTCCCCGCGGCGGGAATGCTCACGCCTGCGATGAATTCGTCCTGGCCGATGACGTGGTCAACCTCACCAAGGTTTTTATGGCGGTGGCCCTGGAGTGGTGCGGATGGAACGAGTGAGTGGAAGATCCCTTTTCAAGGGGGGAAATATAATGAGTGACTGATTGGCCCTCACCCATACACTATACTTCCCTGGCAGGGAATGCCTTTTAGGCCACAAACAGGGTTCCCGAATCATTGACTGCCGATCGGTTGATAGAGGAAATTCGGAATTATCGGCTGAGGGGTCAGCTTTCCGCGGTAACCTGCCAGAGACCTTGTTCCCGAAAGGCTCTGCTGTCGTAAATCTTCACTCCTTTGACCACCCGGTTGATGGTTCCCTGCTCAGATGGTGCATCGGGTTTCAGGCCCAGGGCAAGAGACTTGAAGAGACCCAGCAGTTGCCCGACGATGACCTGAACAGGAGGGCTGAAGGCATCGGGAATGCCCAGGGAGTTGTCCGGATCGAAAGTGCAAACCACATCGGCCAGCTCCTGAATCTCTTTACCCGGACTTGCCCCTACTGCAATGAGGGTTTTCCCCAAACGCTTTACCCGGAGTTCGGCCATAAGTTCTTGTTCATAGCGTGCGGTGAGGGGATCGGAAGAGAGATAGGCCACAACGATGGTTTGTTTGTCGATGACCGCTTCCGGACCGTGGCGTAGCCCCAGGTACGTATCCCAGGCACACATGACCCGTCCCGCGGTTAACTCCTGTAACTTGAGATGAGATTCGACGGCGGTGCCCCGATTGGCGCCGTTACCCAGAAAGACAGCCCGATCGAATTCCATCCGGCAGATCTCCTCTAAAATATCCGGACAAGACAAAAGCAGGTTTTTACCGGCGGAAACGAGTCTGCCAACCAGGAGTGGAAATTCCTCGAAGTCAAAGGTACGGGACACGCCTTGCCCGGCGATCACCATGTTGGAAAAGGAGGCAGTCATGGCCAGTCCATGGTCATTGGTCCGGTCATCCAGCGTCAGACAGAGGGCTTCGATGTTTTCCCCGCATTGGAGGGCCAAGCTTCCCTGCCGGTTACAGGTGATCACCAGGTGTTTGATCTTTGGACAGAACTGGTTGGCCAGGGCATAAGCACCCACACTTTCCGGACTGTTTCCGGAACGGGCGAACGAAATTAAAAGTGGTGTACTTTCCGGAACGAACACGTCTTCCGGATTGGTCACGATCAGCGGTGACGGGAAAACGCCTGTCGGAATCCGGAGTTGTCGGCGATAAAGGCCGTCCAGGCAGTACCCGATGAATTCCGAGGTTCCAGCGCCGCTCAGCAGGATTAACGGGTGCGGTTTTTGGGATAAACTACCGATCAGGGTTTTGAGTTCAGGAAGGACAGCCGCCACCCGTCGTGCGGTATCCGGCCAGAGGTCCGTCTGGCGGGCGATTTCCAGCGGGGTATACAGGGTCCCCCTTTTTTCCTTCTCGGACGTTGGGCTGTGCAGGAGTTTTTCCAGGGCATTTTCCATTCTTTGTATCCTCCTTTACATGATTCAGGCTTGAGTGATGGCCTCAGCCGATCTCCAGGTAATCGGTTTGTTCGATCAACCAGTGAATACCCCCGATGATTCCGGCGTCCTTTTTCAATTCGGAAATTTCCAGGCGGGGCATAAAGAGCACCTTTCCTGCAATTTCCGGGACTATTAAGTCCAGGAGATAATCCTCCGCCAGGGACAAGCCGCCGCCGAAAATCACGATCTCCGGATTGATGAGGTTGATAATGTTGGCCAGGGCCAGATTGAATGACCGAAAGGAGGTGGTCAGGATATTACGGGCAGTCGGATCGCCCTGGATAGAGGCCTGAAAGACGATGCGTCCGGTCACCCTTTGAGGATCACCGCCAGCCAAATCGAGCAGCCTCTTTCCCCGCCCGGCCCGGATCGCCGATAGGCCCTTATTTTGTAAAGCATATCCGGAGATTGTCTTTTCCAGGGCTCCGAAAGCATAAGGGGCGATTTGCTCTACCTGAAATTCTTCGAGGCTGGTATAGCAATAAGCGATTTCCCCCGCTGCGTTATTCGGTCCGAAATAAATCGAACCGTTGATCAGCAACGAACACCCCAGGCCATAGGCGAGATCGATATAGATCACATTCTGGTACTTTTTCGCCTTCCCGGAAACCTTTTCTCCGAGCAGGGACAGCTTGGTGGAATGGTTGATGGCAACCGGCGTTTGCAGTTCCTGCTCGAAATAGTTCTTGATGTCCAGGTTCTCATACTGAGCGTTATCGGGAAACCATTTTAACTCCCTTTCTTTTTCCACGTAGACGCCGGCCGCAATGCAGATGACGCGCAAGAGATCCTGATGCTTCAAATTCGACTGGGTGAGAAGGTGTTCGATCTTCGATCGGATTTCGGAAAGCCGGTTCCGAAGGTTTTTAGTGCGATCAAAGGTTTCATTGTGTTTGGCGATGATGCTACCTTTTAAATCCGCCAGGGCCAAAGTGAAATCCTCACGCCCCAGATCAATGGCCAAAAAATATTTTCTGGTGTTATGCAACTTGAGGAGAATTGGTCTCCTGCCCCCGCTGGAACGTCCTCTTCCGATTTCGACAACCAGCTTACGCCGTAGTAGTTCCTCAATCAGGTTGGAAACAGTGGGTTTGGAAATCGAGGTCCGGCGAACCACGTCCATGCGGGAAAGTGGTTCATGCTTAATGATCGTATTGAGAACCAGTTTCAAGTTACTCCGTTTGACGTCTGATTGAGACTTCCGGGAAATGGAATCCAACAGAATTCTCCTCGATGTATCGTTCCGGTCGTTTTTTCAAGTATTCATTAATGATTTTGCTGCAAAAACTCATTTCAGCAAGGCCC
>DATIKP010000034.1 GCA_035477455.1 Atribacteraceae bacterium | reverse complement strand
GACCAGTTGGATGCTCCCAGCCCGGGGTTCTTGCCTGCGCGCGGCGCGCAAGCAGGCCCGGACGGTCAGCCGCTGTTTGGCCGGGGGACGGGTCGACTGGGGAAGGATCGGGAAGAGGCGGTTCCCGACAAAGAGCAGGGTAAGGTCCCGAGCTGGGGGGGGAGGGGGCGGTGATAAGCCGGCGAGATTTTCTCTTCCCCCGGCCCCCGATAAGCTTCTCGAAGGTCAAGGGGGGTCCCAAACCCCGATAAGGCGCCCGGTAGAGGTCCAAAATCTTCTTCTCCTGGAAGGCCGGGGGTTTGGCCCGGGGGCGAGGAAGGAGGCCGGTAGCGTCGCGTGATCCCGGATGTGCCGCTAACTGTGATGCCCCAGATCGGCAAGCCATGCCGAAGGGTCATGGTTTTTTCCGGGGGACCCTGGTCAGATATGACCAGAGGGGTCCTTTCCTGCGCACTTAACGGTAACAGTCCTCCTGCCAATGCCTGCCTGTGCGTATTCGCACGCAGACAGGCGGGGGCCCCTCCTTCTTCTTGGGTTACCCCCTCCTTTATACACTGGTTATCAGAAAGAGGACATTTTAAGCGAGTTCTTGAGAGGAGATTATCAGCGAGTTTCAAGACAAAATAACCAAAAAAAACCGCTTCAGAAAACTCCGTATCGATAACGATGACCCTGACCGGTAGGGATAAGTTCACCTTTGCCCCTATCGGTCAGGGTACGAATGGTTAACGGTTATTCTTCGTTGTAATCATCTGAATCGTGCTCCGGTAACAATCGCACGTCTTCGTCGTACTCTTCCTGAGCATTCATCAATTCCCGTAGATCGACTTCTTCCTCTTCCACCAGCGGCACATCACCGAACTGGAGGGGTGTGGCTGAAACAGACGTCAACATGGCCATGTTCCGGTAGGTGTTGAACCCGGTACCCGCCGGGACGATCTTCCCAATGATCACGTTCTCCTTGAGGCCGACCAGATTGTCTACCTTGCCTTTGATGGCCGCATCGGCCAAAACATGGGTGGTTTGCTGAAAGGAGGCGGCAGAAAGAAAGCTTTCCGTAGCCAAGGAAGCTTTGGTGATCCCCAAGACCACCGGCCGCCCGGTAGCACCCTGCTTCAAGCCAGGGAGATACACCAGTTCCCGGATCAAGTTGTGGGTTTCTGGTTGATCGCCACTGCGCAGGTATAGAATGTTGACCGTGTCTTCGGCGATCCTGACCACGCTGTCCCGGTCGAAGGTTTCCCCGGCTCTTATCAGAACCTGTGCTGCGTCTCCAAGGATGGTCTGAGCGGCGACTTTGCCGACCACCTTGTTTTCCAAAAGTTCACTGAGACGTCCTTCCAAAGAGAATAAACGCCCGCCGACCAGAGGGACTTCCCTGATCCCTTCTGAGACCAGACGGCGGGTCAGGCTCCGGCTAATTACATGTCCGGATTGAACGATCACCTCTCCGGAACGGGGACTGA
Source organism: Atribacteraceae bacterium (assembly GCA_035477455.1). Lineage (NCBI taxonomy): Bacteria > Pseudomonadati > Atribacterota > Atribacteria > Atribacterales > Atribacteraceae > Atribacteraceae bacterium. Next base: position 8,825 of record DATIKP010000034.1, on the reverse strand, counting down.
CCACGTCCTTGGATACTTCCTGACCCAGGATCTCTTCCCGCAGGATTTTGACCATGGTATCCTTAATGGAAAACATTTCCACGTTCTTCCAGGTAGAGAGCCGGGCAATGTTCCGGTTCTGGAAGAGGTCCAGATGTTCCGGGTCGATCCGGCTGTCGACCGACAAGAGGGTTTCCCCGGTCTCCGGATCGGTGACATCTTCGGCCAGGATGGTCCCCCGCAGGCGTTCCCAAACCACCTTCTCCCCCACCTTGATGGTGCTGGGCTCCAACTCAGAGATCAGCTCAAGGGTGTTTTCCAGGAATAATTCCCCGGTCTTGACCAGGGGTTTGCCTCTCCGGTCGAGAATGTCTTCGATGCAAATCCGGTCGTACAACTCCGACTTCAAGGTCTTATAACCCCGGACAACGTGGAGCAACCGGCCGTTCCGCAAGACGGTAAAAGGCTTGCAGTCGACGGACAGAATCAGGTTCAGGGTCGCCTCGTTGAGGATTTCCCCTTTCTGAAGAAGCGCTTCCCCGGAGAGATCCGCTACTCCATAGATCACTTCACCCTTCAGAAGGAGCTCCTGGGCTTTTTCCTGAAGATCCTGATTTTCTCGGTTAATCCGAGCATTCTCCTCTTCGAAAGTCTCGATGAAGACCAGTTCTCCGGAGAGGAGTTCGGTATCACCGGAGTTTTCCAGCATGACCTTATTCAGGCGGGCGATCTGGCGACAAACCACCTCCACGTGTTTGTCGTTGATGTTTACACCCTGAGAAAGATAAACCGATTGGATTTCCTCCACCAAGTGCTTTTGCACATCGCGGATGCCCTTGATCCTGAGAATGTCCCGGGGATTGATCGGACCCAGTGTGAGCCGTTCACCGGAGCGAATAAAATCTCCCTCGGTGACCTTGATCCGAATGTCGTGAGGGACTAAGTAGGTACGGACCGATTGATCCCGTTCATCCTCGGAAGGTTGGATATAAATTTTCCGGCGGTTCCCGAAGACTTCGATCTTCTGTATCACACCATCCGTGTCGGAAAGGACGGCCGCCTTTTTGGGTTTGCGCACTTCGAATAATTGCTCCACTCGGGGTAGGCCCTGGGTGATGTCCTCTCCGGCTATCCGGATACCGCCGGTATGGAAGGTCCGCATAGTCAACTGGGTACCCGGCTCCCCAATGGATTGGGCGGCTACGATCCCCACCGCTTCTCCGATATCAACCAGTTTGCCGCTGGACAGATTCCGCCCATAGCACAGGGCACAAACCCCATGCTTGGCCCAGCAGGTCAGGACCGAGCGCACCGGAATCTCGTTGATACCCAAGTCTTTACATCGCTTAACCGCCACTTCATCGATTTCCTGGTTTTTGGTCAGGATCGTCTCGCCGCTGACGGGATCAGTGATATCATTCAGGACGATCCGCCCCAGAATCCTTTCTTCGAAGGGTTCGATCACATTGTCGTTCTCGTCGAGGAGATGGCCCATGTCAATACCGTCTGTCGTCCCGCAGTCGATCTCCCGGATGATCAGATCCTGGGCTACATCGACCAGCCGCCGGGTGAGGTATCCGGACTTGGCTGTACGCAGCGCCGTATCGGCCAAGCCTTTACGGGCACCATGGGTGGAAATGAAGTATTCCAAAACACCCAAGCCCTCCCGGAAATTGGCCCGGATCGGATACTCGATGATCCGCCCGGAGGGATCGGCCATCAACCCCCGCATTCCGGCTAATTGACTGATCTGGCGGATACTTCCCCGGGCGCCGGATTTAGCCATCATGTCTACGGGGTTAAAATCTTCCAAGCCTTCCAGGATCGCTTCGGCCATTTTATTGGAAGCATCGGTCCAGATATCGATCACCGATTGTTCCCGTTCTTCCCAGGTTATCAACCCATCATTGTAATGTTGGTTGGTTTCGTCGACCCGTTGCGTGGCTTCTTCAATGATTGCCGATTTACGGACGGGTATTTCGAGATCGGTCACACCGATGGTGGTTCCGGATTTAGTGGCATAGTGAAAACCAGCCTCTTTCAAGCGGTCCAGCAGTTCAACGGTCGCCTTGTTTCCGTACTGGCGAAAACAGGAATCAACGATGTCCGATAGCCGTTTTTTCGAGGTTGGTTCGTTGACGTAGGGAATCCCCTCCGGGAGAAGGTTGTTGAAGATAATGCGGCCCACCGTCGTAGTTTCCACCTCCGGATACTTCCGGCTAATCTCCCGGACCCGGATCGGTTGGTGGAGATCGATCAATCCGAATGAGTAACTCAATAGGGCTTGGTCGCGGTCAAGGTAACCTTTCGTCACCCCGGAAGGCCCGGTGGTGTGAAGGGTCAAGTAATAACAGCCCAGTACCATGTCCTGCGTGGGCACGGCAATGGGTCGTCCGTTGGCCGGGGAAAGAACGTTGTGCGCCGAGAGCATCAAAATCTGGGATTCGGCCTGGGCTTCCGCCGAGAGAGGAACGTGCACGGCCATCTGGTCACCATCGAAATCGGCATTAAAAGCCGTACATACCAGGGGATGGAGTTGGATGGCGTTCCCTTCCACCAGAATGGGCTGGAATGATTGAATACTCATCCGATGCAGTGTGGGTGCCCGGTTGAGGAGGACCGGGTGTTCAAAAATCACTTCCTCGAGCACTTCCCAGACTTCCTCCCGGGATTTTTCCACCATGCGCTTGGCGCTCTTGATATTGTGAGCGTATCTGCGCTCCACCAATTTTTTCATGATGAAGGGCTTAAACAGCTCCAAAGCCATTTTCTTGGGAAGTCCGCACTGGTCGAAGTTGAGTCGTGGACCGGCTACGATCACCGACCGTCCGGAGTAGTCCACCCGCTTCCCCAAAAGGTTCTGCCGGAAACGGCCCTTCTTACCCCGCAGCATATCACTTAAGGATTTGAGGGGTCGGTTTCCCGAACCCAGCACCGGGCGGCCCCGCCGGCCATTGTCGAACAAAGCGTCCACCGCTTCCTGGAGCATCCTTTTCTCGTTTTTCACGATGATTTCAGGAGCGCCGAGTTGTAAAAGTCGTTTCAAACGGTTATTCCGATTGATTACCCGCCGGTAAAGGTCGTTGAGATCAGAAGTGGCGAACCGGCCCCCATCCAACTGAACCATAGGGCGCAAATCCGGCGGCAGGACTGGAATCACTTCAAGAATCATCCAATCGGGGCGGTTTCCTGATTTGCAGAAAGATTCGATCACCTGGAGGCGCTTGATCAGCTTTTTAGCCTTCTGACCGGTCGCTTCTTTCAATTCTTTGCGCAGGCTCCGAGCCAGTTGCTGGACATCAATGGTCTTGAGGATTTCCCGGATGGCTTCCGCGCCCACTCCGGCCCGGAAGTGAGAATCATACCGGGTGAGAAGTCTGGCTTCCGTTTCCAGGATCATCTGAGCTTTCTTGAGCCCGGTGTTACCCGGGTCGATCACCACAAAACAAGGTTCCTCAGCGGTTTCGGACAGGACGCTTTCGTCAAAGAGGTTCCCATAGATCTCGCGAAGCTGGAGGAGTTCCGACTCGCCGATCTCCTCGTCCCGCTGGTAGGGAAAGACCCGCACATCCACTACGTCGTACTGGTCATTATCTGCCTCTTCGACGATGAAGGATTCCTTGTACTTGTTCCGATACTTGGTGTATTCCTTTAGGGTGAGACGATCGCCCACATTGAAGGGAAGTTCGTGGATTTCGCTGATCCGGTAGGCCGGTTCAGCTCGGAAGGCGGGATCGAACCGGGAATATATCTTGAGCTCGGTTTCCCGAATAGTGGTTCGCGCCTCAAAATCGGTGGAACCGGGTTCGGTCACTCTGTAGCAATCCTCCCGCTTCCGCCCGGAGGCGAAATAGAGGACCTTTTCCAGGTTTTTGGGAAGCATCCCCAACAACAAAGCTATTTTGCTCGGAATGCTCTTGAAATACCAAATATGAGAAACGGGGGCCGCCAGTTCGATGTGTCCTAAACGTTCCCGACGGACAGCAGAACGAGCGATCTCCACCCCGCAACGGTCACAGACCACACCCTTGTGGCGAATCCGCTTGTATTTACCGCAGTAGCACTCCCAATCTTTGGTCGGACCGAAAATTTTCTCGCAGAACAGGCCGTCTTTCTCTGGTTTGAGCGTCCGGTAGTTGATCGTTTCCGGTTTTTTGACCTCTCCCCGGGACCACTTACGAATCTGTTCGGGTGATGACAGACCGATTTGAATGGCACCTAGATCATTTACATCAACCAAGGGTTTTTCCCCCTTATTTATTTTCTCTCTCGTTTCTCTAAACTGATTCCAAGGCCCGGCATCTGCTCCTCGGCTTCTTCGATTTCTTCCATGGAAATCTGCCCGGATTTCGCGTCGTAGATCGCCACATCCAGGCACAGGCTCTGGAGTTCTTTGACCAGCACCTTAAAGGATTCCGGAACCGAGGGCTTGAGAACATTTTGACCTTTGACGATCGATTCGTACGCCTTCACCCGGCCCACAATATCGTCGGACTTGATCGTGAGCATTTCCTGAAGGGTATAGGCCGCTCCATAACCTTCCAGTCCCCAGACCTCCATTTCACCAAACCGTTGCCCACCGAACTGGGCTTTTCCGCCTAGCGGCTGCTGGGTCACCAGGGAATAGGGTCCGGTAGACCGGGCATGAATCTTGGTTTCCACCAAGTGGGCGAGCTTCATCATGTAAATGTAGCCGACGGTCACTTCATTGTCGAAAGGCTCCCCGATCCTCCCGTCGTAGAGCATCACTTTCCCCTGAGGGAGGAGGTTGAAATCCGGGGAAATCCGGCGGTCGAAAAGATCTCTGGGGTATTCACCGGAATTCCGGGGCTTGACTTGCTTCATGGCCTTGATGATTTCATTCTCTTTTGCACCATCAAAAGGCGGACTGGCAAGGAACCGTTTTTCTTTGTTGGCCACCCAGCCCAGATGGGTTTCGAGAATCTGACCGATATTCATCCGGGAAGGCACCCCCAATGGGTTTAAAACGATGTCTATCGGTGTCCCGTCAGGGAGGTAGGGCATATCCTCCTCGGCGACGATCCGGGCGACCACGCCCTTGTTCCCGTGACGTCCGGCCATCTTGTCACCGACGGTAATTTTTCTCTTCTGAGCGACAAAAACTTTGACCATTTGGTTCACCCCAGGAGTCATCTCATCACCGTTGTCCCGGGCAAAATATTTGACGTCAATGACCTTTCCATATTCACCATGCGGCACGCGCAGAGACGTGTCCCGAACTTCCCGGGCTTTTTCCCCAAAAATGGCCCGCAGTAACCGTTCTTCGGGAGTTAACTCCGTTTCGCCCTTGGGCGTAACCTTGCCGACCAGGATATCACCCGGTTTGACATCGGCCCCCATATTGATGATGCCTCCGTCATCGAGATTCCGCAGCATCTCCTCTCCGAGATTGGTAATGTCCCGAGTAATCTCCTCCGGTCCAAGTTTTGTGTCCCGGGCTTCTACTTCGTATTCGTCGATATGCACAGAGGTGAAGACATCTTCCTTGACCAGTCGGCGGCTGATCAGAATCGCGTCTTCGAAGTTTTCCCCTTCCCAAGGCATAAAGGCAACCAAAATATTACGACCGAGCGATAGCTCTCCCTGACAGGAACAGGGTCCGTCGGCAATAATGGCACCCTGTTTTACCCGGTCTCCCAACCTAACGATAGGTTTCTGGTTCATGCAGGTGCTCTGGTTCGAGCGCTGGAATTTCTCCAGCAGGTAGATGTCTCTTTCCCCCTGCTCATTCTCGATCTCGATCTCCCGGGCATCGACCCTCTTCACCCTCCCCGTCCGCCGGGCGATAACCGTAGTGCCCGAGTCTTGGGCCACCTTGTATTCCATTCCGGTTCCAATGAAGGGCGGCTGAGAAATCAGAAGAGGCACCGCCTGGCGTTGCATGTTCGTTCCCATTAACGCCCGGTTGGCGTCGTTGTGTTCGAGAAAGGGTATCAACGAAGCCGAGGCGCTGATGATCTGTTGGGGCGAGATGTCGATAAAATCGACTTTATCTCTCGACACTTCAACAATCTTTCCTCGGAAACGGACAACCACGTTTCCCTCCGAAAGCTCTTTTCCCACCAACACCGTGTCGGATGGGGCAATATGGTACCGATCTTCGTCGTCGGCAAAGAGGTAAACTGTCTCATCGACCGCCTTACCGTCTACGATCCTGCGATAGGGTGTTTCCACAAAACCGTATTCATTGACCCGGGCGTAGATGCACAGCGAAGTGATCAAGCCGATATTGGGACCCTCCGGCGTCTCAATGGGACACATTCGCCCGTAGTGGGTGTAATGAATATCCCGGACCTCGAAACCGGCCCGATCCCGGCTCAAGCCTCCCGGTCCCAGAGCGCTGAGCCGTCTTTTGTGAGTGATCTCGGCCAGGGGATTGATCTGGTCCATGAACTGAGAGAGAGGGCTTGACCCCAGAAACTCCTTGATCGCCGCAACCACCGGGCGAACGTTGATGAGGCTTTGCGGGGTAGTCGATTCAATATCCGGCTGGATGGTCATTTTTTCCCGGATGACTTTCTCCACCCTTAGAAGTCCGGTACGGAACTGATTTTGCATCAACTCACCCACCGGTCGGGCCCGGCGGTTCCCCAGGTGATCGATGTCGTCGTCGTATCCGATTTCATCGATCAGATTCAGGAGGTAACGGAGCCCTCCCACGACATCCTCCTTGGTCAGGGTTCGTCCTTTCAGGACCCGAACTCGCTCTTTCCCAATCACCCGAATATGACGGAGAACGTCCGGAGTAAGCAAATCCTGGCTGCGGGCCAAGACTTCCCGTGTCTCCGGATCAGCGATGTCTTCGTTCAGTGTCCACCCTTCCAGGTCTTCCGTCGTCTCCATGACCACATCGTTCCTTTCGATCATCACCTTCACCGGAAGATCATCGTCATTATAGACCTTGATATAACCGATCGGAAAACGGAAATTCATCGCTTCGATGGTGCGGGCCAGGGTCCGCCCGATCCGGTCTCCGGATCGGGCGACGACTTCATAACGGTCTTCGTCGGACAGGTCAATTGTCTGAGCATTCCGGACGCACTCTCCGGTGTGGTGATCGAGAATGATGTCATCAACCAGGATGAATTCCTCAATACGAACGATTCGCTCCTCCAGCTTCAGCTTGCTGTTGATTTTGTACCGTCCAACTTCGCCGAGATCATACCGGCGTGGGTCAAAAAAGAGGTAACGCATAAAGTCGCGGGTGTTTTCATCGGTGGGCGGTTCCGAAGGACGAAGTTTACGAAAGATCTCCATCACCGCTTCGCGATGATTTGACGAAGGATCCTTTTCCAGTGTCTGCCTCATGGCCCGGTGATAGTCAAAAAGTTCCAGTATTTCCTCGTCCGTCTCGTATCCCAATGCCCGAATTAATGAAGCAGCGTTTATTTTTCTCCTTTTATCCACCCGGACAAAGATGATCTCTCCTGGATCGATTCCGAACTCAAGCCATGCCCCCCGGTTGGGAATGATTTTGAAGCCGAGTTCGATTTTTCCGGTCGGGGTGATTTCCTTAGAAAAAAAGATGCCGGGCGAGCGGATAAGCTGGGTGACTACCACCCGCTCCGCTCCATTGACCATGAAGGTACCCCGTTCGGTCATCAAGGGCATTTCTCCCATATAGACATCCTGTTCCTTGATTTCGCTGGTCTCCCGGTTGATCAGCCGCACGCGGGCATAGAGGGGAGCGGCATAGGTTCGACCGCGGTCTTTGCACTCGCGAACGGACATTGTCGGCGCTTCCAGGCGGTATGAAAGAAAATCCAATACCAGTTTTCCGGTAAAATCCTGGATGGGAAAGATCTCGGCGAAAATCTCCTGGAGGCCCTGCCTTTTCCGTTCTTCGGGCAGAACTTCACTTTGCAGAAACCATTCAAACGATCGACGCTGGATTTCGATAAAATTCGGGAGTTGGACAAAGGAGGATGCCTTCGAGAAGCTGTGCCTGATAATCGGTTCTGAATTCACACACTACACCACCTTTATGAAGTCTCATCTCTGGGGTGCCGAAACGACCCCTGGCAATAAAGGACAATAAATACCAATACCGCCGGTGTCGAAGGTCAGAATCGTCAAAATTCGGGCTGTATCTGGTCTGACATTTCTCAACCGGACCAGCAGGGAAGCTGACTCGTTTCATTTCGGCGCTCGACTGAGAAGTCAATTCTGACGTATTCCGTGGGGTAGGGAAAAGGCCTCAGCGCGGGTTGGAACGCATCTGATAAGGTAGATCGTTTTTTACCGCCGTTGCCAAAGGATAAGTACAGTATACAAAACCGGGAAAAAGCCCCGCTCTTTTTCCCGAGAAGCCCCCCGCCGTTACGATTCGGATGCAGAATTTTTTTGTACAATTTATCATTTTATAAAACATTTATGGAGTTGTCAAGAGCTAACCGGCTCTTTTGTTTTCCAGAAGTGTATCCACCCTTTGCCTGCCCTTCTCAGTGAGCTTTTCCCTGCCTACGAGGAATATCTTCTTCGGTATCTGCCCCTTCCTCCTTCGGTGTACGTCTTGCTCTATTCTTCTGGCTTCGTCCATCCGCTTATTCGAGTCGGCGATTACAGGGAACGGGTCGACCACTACCCTGGCCGAGGGAAATACTGCCTCAGCTGCCTTCCTTAGCCCCTTCTTCATGTCGATACATACCTCTGCTTATCTCAGGGGAGCTTGCTCAGGAACTTCTTTAAGGTGGTTAGGCGGTCGTCTCTAAGAATCCCCAACACTTTTCTCTGTTTTACCTCGCTTACGGTGTGCACCAGCTCCTGGTGTCTGAAGCAGTGCTCATCGATGCCCAAACATATCTCATCCTCATCCTGTATGAAGC
>DATIKP010000033.1 GCA_035477455.1 Atribacteraceae bacterium | reverse complement strand
AAATCGTTGACGAGTTGGTCTATACGGAGGGAGAAGGACATAACACCCGCCGATGGCCCCTGATGAAAGACATCCCTTTTTACCGAAAGCAAGTGAAGATTGTTTTACGAAACTGTGGCTACATCGATCCGGAAAAAATGGATGAATACATCAAGCGGGATGGATACCAGGCTCTGGCCGATGCTATCACGACGATGACTCCCGATGAGGTGATCGGGACGATCATGAAATCAGGTTTGCGGGGTCGGGGAGGGGGCGGATTCCCGGCTGGCCGGAAATGGCAGTTTGCCCGAGTGGTCAAAGCGGACAATAAGTATGTAGTCTGCAATGCCGATGAAGGGGACCCGGGTGCGTTCATGGATCGTAGCGTGGCCGAGGGAGATCCGCATTCAGTCCTGGAAGGGATGGTCTTGGCCGGATACGCGATTGGAGCATCCGAGGGGTATATCTATGTACGGGCCGAGTATCCCTTGGCTGTGAAACGCCTGAAAAAAGCCATACAGGATGCTCGGGAGGCTGGTCTATTGGGTGAGAATATCCTGGAAAGCGGCTTTTCCTTCCGGATCAACATTAAAGAAGGAGCTGGCGCTTTCGTGTGCGGTGAAGAAACCGCACTTTTGGCCTCTATCGAAGGCAAGCGGGGCATGCCTAGCCCCCGTCCTCCTTTCCCGGCCCATAAAGGACTATTCGGTAAACCGACCATTATCAATAACGTTGAAACCCTGGCCAACGTTCCGGCTATTCTTTTAAAAGGAGCGGAATGGTTCCGTACTTTCGGAACAGCAACCAGTCCGGGAACCAAAACTTTTGCTCTGTCCGGAAAAATAGTCAATACCGGATTAACGGAAGTTCCGATGGGAATAACCCTACGGGAGCTGGTGTTTGATGTGGGCGGCGGTGTGCAGGGTGGTAAAAAATTCAAAGCCGTTCAGATCGGCGGTCCGTCCGGCGGTTGCCTCACCGAACAGCACCTGGATCTCTCGGTTGATTACGATTCGCTTTGCGCCGCCGGTGCGATTATGGGTTCAGGGGGTCTCGTGGTCGTTGACGAGGACACCTGTGTAGTTGAGCTGGCCAAGTATTTTATGACCTTCACCCAGAATGAGTCGTGTGGAAAGTGTGTTCCATGCCGGGAAGGGACTAAGCATATGCTCGGTATTTTGCAAAAAATCGTGGATGGCCGTTCCAAGGCCCGGGAACTGGTCTTACTCGAAGAAGCGGCTAATGTGATCAAGGACGCTTCGCTGTGCGGTTTGGGAAAAACCGCTCCTAATCCGGTTTTAACTACTTTGAAATATTTTCAGGATGAATATATGGCCCATGTGCTCGACCAAGTCTGTCCCGCCCACGCATGTCAGGCGATGCGTGAATACCTCATTGATCTTGAGAAATGTCGGTCCTGTGGTAAGTGTGCCCGGGTTTGTCCGGTAGACTGTATCGCCGGTCGGCCGAAAGTGCCATATCTTATCGATCAGGAATCCTGTATCAAGTGCGGATCCTGTTTTGAAGTGTGTCCATTCGATGCTGTTTTGGTGAATTGGAGGTCGAAGAACAATGGACGAGAGAAAGCTTGAGAAGAAAGCATTAACCATAGACGGCCAGGAGTTCTCTCTTAAAGACGAGAAGAACATCCTGCAAATTGCTCGGAAAATAAATATCGATATCCCCACGTTTTGTTATCATTCAGAGTTGAGCGTCTATGGTGCCTGTCGTATGTGTTTGGTTGAGGTGGAGGGAAGGGGCCTGATGCCTGCCTGTTCCACGCCACCGGAACCAGGGATGCTGATTCGGACCAATTCCCCGCGGATCATGCAGGCCAGGAAAATGAATATCGAGTTTTTTCTGGCTAACCACAACCGGGATTGCACCACGTGCGAGCGGAATCTGGATTGCCGCCTTCAGGAAATGTCTTCCCGTATGGGGATTGATGAAGTCCGTTTCGGTGTCAAGCAGGAAATGGTTGAAAAAGACCTGTCTTCTTATTCCTTGGTCAGAGATCCAAACAAATGCATCCTCTGTGGTGATTGTGTCCGAACCTGTCAGGAGATCGAAGGGATCGGTGTTTACGATTTCTCCCATCGGGGGTCGCGGGCATTGGCGGAGCCAGCCTTTGGCAAGGGTTTGAACGAGGTGGAATGCGTATTCTGCGGCCAGTGTTCTTTGCGGTGTCCGACGGCAGCCATAATCGTGAGGAGTGAGGTGGGGAACGCCTGGCAGGCAGTCCTCGATCCGGAAAAATTCGTCGTGGCCCAGATCGCTCCAGCCGTCAGGGTCGCTGTGGGAGAAGCCTTCGGACTTCCTCCGGGCGAAATAACCACCGGAAAAATCGTATCCGCCCTGAAAAAAATCGGTTTTAACCGGGTGTACGATACGTCGTTTAGCGCCGACCTGACAACTCTCGAAGAGGCGGAAGAATTCTTCAAGCGCTTACAAAAGGGTGGGCCACTTCCACATTTCACTTCCTGCTGTCCTTCATGGGTGATTTATGCCGAACGAAACTACCCCTTCTATTTGAAAAACCTCTCATCGGCTCGTTCCCCTCAGCAGATGTTTGGAGCAACGATAAAGAATTTCGTGACCAAACTTGAGAATGTACCTATTGATCGGATTATCTCTATTTCGATCATGCCCTGCACCTCCAAAAAATACGAGGCCCGGCGACCCGAGTTCACTACCGAAGGTCATCCCGATGTCGACATCGTGATGACCGCTCAGGAAATCATCAAGATGATCAAATCGGCCAGTATCGATTTCCGGGAACTGGAACCGGTGCCATTTGATGGTCCCCTGGGATTAGGAACTGGGGCGGGGGTCATTTACGGGGTAACCGGTGGAGTCGCCGAAGCGGTACTTCGCTATGCGTATGAACGTTTAACCGGGCACGAGCTCAAGGAAATTGAATTTCAAGGAGTGCGGGGTGAGGAGGCGGTCCGGGAAACGGCGGTGGACTTTGACGGTCGGACAGTCCGGGTCGCCGTTGTCCATGGTCTGGCCAATGCCCAACGCCTGATAACCGATATTCGTGAAGGAAAACGATCCTATGACTTGGTTGAAGTGATGAATTGCCCTTATGGATGTATCGGAGGTGGTGGAATGCCGCTGGCCTATCCCGACCGGGCGGAAATTATCCGCAAGAGAGCGCAGGGGCTCTACAACGCCGACCGGATGAGTACCATCCGTAAGGCCCAGGACAATCCGGCAATTAAGTTTCTCTACGAGAGATGGCTCAAAGAACCAAACAGCGAAGTGGCCGAACATCATCTGCACACCTCCTATACTTCGAAACGGCGGATCAGCCGGGAAGATATGAGGATTCAGGTAGCCAGGGAAACTCAAAAGGTGGATATCGCTGTCTGCGTGGGGACCAGTTGTTACCTGAAGGGTTCGTATAATATCCTGCAAGCCCTGGTTCAACTGGCCCGGGAACTTGGAGTGGAGGACCGGGTGTCCATTGACGCTACATTTTGCCTGGAACACTGCTCGGAAGGACCGAATATCCGGGTGAATGACGAGGTGCTGACCGGTGTATCGGGAGAGAACCTCCGGGAAATTTTCGAAACGGCGGTTATGGCCAAACTCTGATTTCTTTGAAATAAGCTTTTTTTCGGTCATGAGTAATTGACGCCCTTGTTTCTTTTATATATAATTAAAGGGCATTCATATGAAATACGGGGCTGTGGCGCAGTTGGGAGCGCGCCTCCTTGGCGTGGAGGAGGTCACGGGTTCAAATCCCGTCAGCTCCACCAGTATCGAAAGCTCGCCCTCTTGGGCGGGCTTTTTTAATATTATAGTGGGGATTATTGTTTTGCTTCGGCACGGACACAACCATCGAAAAACAGGAACGTTCTGTCTGGCATCTCAATTAAGACGTTTCTTCCTTATTGATAGGGGAGGTTTCCGCTGGTGGACCAGTATGTTTTTTCAGATATAGAAAGAAAATGGCAAACACGCTGGGTTAACGATAGGATCTTTGAGGTAGAACGCAATCCCGAAAAGCGGAAATATTATGTGCTGGAAATGTTCCCCTATCCCTCTGGCGATCCCCACATGGGCCATGTGAAAAATTATGTCATTGGTGATGTGGTTTCCCGTTATTTTTCCCGGTTGGGATTTCAGGTTTTGCATCCTATGGGTTTTGACTCTTTTGGCTTGCCCGCGGAAAACGCCGCGATTCAGAACGGAACTCATCCCTCGATCTGGACCCATGAAAAAATCGAACGAATGAGGGACGTTTTAAAACAACTCGGGATCAGCTATGACTGGCGCCGGGAGATTATTACCTGTGAACCGGATTATTACCGTTTTACTCAATGGTTGTTTCTGAAGCTTTACCATCGGGGCTTAGCTTATAAAAAGAAAGGTTTGGTGAATTGGTGCCCGTCGTGTGCCACAGTTTTGGCCAATGAACAGGTTATTGAGGGCACGTGTGAACGGTGCGGAGAAGCCGTGGACAAAAAAAGTCTTGAGCAGTGGTATCTTCGGATTACCGATTACGCAGAAGCTCTGCTAGATGATATGAAGTTCCTGGGAAATTGGCCGGACCGGGTTTTGACCATGCAAAAGAATTGGATTGGAAAAAGCGAGGGAGCGGAGATCGATTTTCTCTTGCCCGAACGTCGGGAAAAAATCACTGTTTTCACCACCCGCCCCGATACCGTATACGGTGCAACCTTTTTTATCCTTGCTCCCGAGCATCCCCTGGTGGATGAGTTGGTTGCCGGAACCCCCTATACCGAAAGAGTCGCCGTTTTTCGGGAGCGCATATCCCGAAAAACCGAGATTGAGCGGACTTCGGATACCACCGAAAAAGAAGGAATCGCCATCGGCCAGGAGATATTGAATCAAGTGACCGGTGAACGAATTCCAATCTGGATAGCCGATTATGTCTTGGCTGAATACGGCACCGGAGCAGTTATGGCGGTACCTGCGCATGACGAACGTGATTATCAATTTGCCGTTAAGTACGGCCTTCCGATCATACCGGTTATCCAGCCGCCTGATGGAGACTGGGCAGGCCAATGCTATTCCGAACCAGGAATAATGATCAATTCCGGACCTTTTGACGGTATTCCGTCCGATCAAGGAGAAAAAAGGATTATCGCTCTTCTCGAAAGAAAGGGATGGGGAAAGGGGGCCGTAACCTACCGGCTCAGGGACTGGCTGATTTCTAGACAGCGCTACTGGGGAGCGCCGATACCCATAATCTATTGTGATTGCTTTGGAGAACGGGCGGTTCCCGAGGAAGAGCTTCCGATACTTCTACCCGAGGATGTTGATTTTCTTCCCGGGGGGCCTTCACCACTGGCCCGCTCGGCCAAATTCGTCAATACCGTTTGTCCGGATTGTGGGGGTCCAGCCCGAAGAGAAACGGATACCATGGATACCTTTGTATGTTCCTCCTGGTACTTTCTACGGTATTGTTCCCCAACCGAGTCTGATAAACCCTTCGACCGTCAGGATATTGACTACTGGATGCCGGTCGATCAATACATTGGCGGTGTGGAACATGCCATACTCCACCTTCTCTATTCTCGCTTTCTGACTAAAGTTCTCTACGATATGGGGATGGTTGGATTCCGGGAGCCTTTCACCAACCTTTTCGCTCAGGGGATGGTCAACAAGGATGGAGCGAAGATGTCAAAATCCCGGAGGAACACGGTCAGTCCCCGGGAAATAATCCAACGCTATGGTGTAGATACGATCCGGACCTTTATTCTCTTTGCCGGCCCCCCTGAATTGGATATGGAGTGGTCTGAAAGAGGGCTGGAAGGCTCTTTTCGGTTTTTGAACCGGTTCTGGAAAGGGATTCTTGAAGCCTTGAGCGTGTCGGAGGTCCCCGGACAAACGACTGATTCTCTACGGACCGAACAGATAGAGCGTTTACGTCACCGGACAGTTTACAAGGTAACCAATGATATCAGGGATCGTTTTCACTTCAATACAGTGATCAGCTCCTGTATGGAATTTTTGAATGAAATCACCGCCTACACCCGTTTCCTTGGCGAAAAAGGAGCAACATTGGAGGAAGCCGGATATTTGCGTAGCGCAGTTCAAGCCTTGTTGTCTCTTTTTAATCCGATTGCACCACATATTACGGAGGAACTCTGGGAAAAATTGGGGAAGAAAACTCTGCTGACCCTTGAACCATGGCCAGTCTATGACCGGGAGAAAATGCTCGAAGACCAGGTCGAGATTATCGTGCAGATCAATGGCAAGGTTCGCAGTAAAATTCTGCTTTCCCGGGGCACCGATCAGAACGAAGCAATGAGGCGTGCGCTGAAGGTAGAAAAAGTGAATGGTTGGCTGGAAGGCAAAGCAGTAGCAAAAGTGGTTTATGTTCCTGATAAGCTTTTGAATCTTGTTTTACGTTAGGCTACCACCGGATGGCCTGGTTTTAATAAAGGAAATAACCTATGGATTTCAGCCGTCAGGAAAAACTGGTATTACTTGTGCTGGGAGGCGTTTTGGCTCTGTCTCTTTTTATTTTGTACCAGCGGAGCACATCGCCTTCATTGACCATACCGGAAGGCAAGGGTACCCCGGGTGAATTAGTTGTTCAAATCCAAGGGGCGATTCAGAACCCGGGTGTTTACCGGGTACCGGAAGGGACCCGCTTGTATGAGCTGGTCGAAACGGCTGGAGGGGCGACTGAAGAAGCCGCCCTATTGGATCTGAATTTGGCCGCTCCTCTTTATGATGGTCAGCGAATATCGGTACCCCGGATCCCCGAAGTTCCTGACCACTCGTTCAGCAATCTCGATCACTTCATCCCGAATAGCCTGAGCATGGAGAGATCGGCCGGAAGCGACATACTGGTTAACGTCAACAGTGCCTCGGCCGACGAACTTCAGTCTTTACCCGGGATTGGTAAGGTTATCGCATCGCGGATTATCGCTTATCGTCAGGAGCATGGGGCCTTTTCCCGCCCGGAAGACCTATTGGCTGTCCCTGGGATCGGCGAAAAAAGACTCGAGGACATCCGCAACCAGATTACTTTCTAATTATCAGTACGCATGACGTTGCAGTCAAAACGTGGTGCGCCTCTCTATATAAGCAATACCGACATTTTTAACACAAACCCGTCTCTTCTCAATTATCCGGAACATCTTCTTTTTCCCGGTAAGACACTTCCCGTACGTTGATGTCGATGCGGGCAACCGACATGCCGGTTTTGGACTCAATGACGCTTTTAACTTCCGATTGAATATTTCGGGCAACTTCGATCAGGGACGAGTCGATATCCAACACGACCGAGACGTCAAGGGTGACCACCTTCTCTTTGATATCTACCTTAACACCCTTATTTAACTCTCTTTTCCCCATGATGTTACTCAAGGTGGCTGAAGAGACGCCGCCAGCCATGCCGGTCACCCCGGGTACTTTCATGGTGGTGATGGCGGTCAACGTGGCGATAATATCGGGAGCAATACTGATTTCTCCCATTTTTTCCGAGTTGTCAGACTCATAGTCTTTGGAATTGCCGTTGGATAGACTTTTGATTTGATCGTTCACGATTGGCTATCTCCTTTGTAAACACATATTAGAAACTCTTCCTCACTTCATCTTACCCTCAGTATTCATGTTTATTGCCGTTGATCCTGTCGACAGGTTGATTCTTTTACAAATATACTGTATATAAGCATAAGCTTGCTTCTACTGCAATAAGTAATTTTGCTGCAAAAGAACGAAGGAAGCCCGGGCCTGAGCTGCCTGAATCAGCCGCCGAAACCACCGCATTTTCGCAGTAAAAAGGCCAGGGACGGCCTTTTCAGCATCACTGCAACCAGACGTGGTCTGGATGCGTGTGAGAAAATGCCAGATGAGGCGGGGCTGATGGCAACGGGGCCTCGCTGAAATGAGTTTTTGCAGCAAAATCAAGCTTTTAATGTGTAAACGCGGGAAACGCATGGTGGAAGGGTATTCCCGGTTTTTTCCCTCAGACCTGTGTCTCGTTCTTCCTTGAGCCTTCTGCATACTGTCTTCACTCCGGCGCCTGGAGTTCTCTATTGCTTTCAGTGTACCACAGCTTGAACAGTCCGTCACGATTACTTCGCTGTTTGCGTTTTCGTTCTTAGCCTCACATAAAAAATCTAAATAAAATGGGTTCGTTGACACTATTCTGGTAATTCCATATAATGTTTCTACTTTGAGTTCTGATAAGGGGGAATTGGAGTGACCGAAATAAAGCTCGGCCAGGGAGAAAACATTGATGAGGCCTTGCGGAGGTTTAAGAGAAAATGTCAAAGAAACGGTATCATTTCTGAAATACGCCGTCGGGAATATTATGAAAAACCCAGTGAGAAGAGGAGAAAAAAAGCCGCTCAGGCAGCCCGGCGGAAGAAAAAGAAATGAACACTCCGCTCCCCGGTACGAAGGAAAAACTTCTTCATGATACGAAGGTGGCACTGAAAGAAAAAAATAAAATTAAATTAAATACCTTGCGATTGGTGCTCTCCGAGTTGAAAAACGAGGAAATCGCCAAACGAAGCGACCTCAATAAAGCGGAAATAGAGACGATTTTGAGACGGGAAATCAAGAAGCGTAAAGAAGCGATAGAATATTACCGGAAGGGACATCGTGAGGATCTGGTCGGATCGGCGATGCAGGAAATCGGTATCCTGGAGACTTATCTCCCCCAAGCACTCGACTCTCGGGAAATTGAAGAAATTATTGATGGCCTGCTTGCTTCCTGGGATGGCGAACCAGCGTTCGGTCCGATTATGAAACGTGTGATTGCTGATACGGAAGGACGGGCTGATGGAAAGCTTGTTTCTGAGATACTTCGCCAGGCACTGGAAAGGAAGAGATAATCCAGATTGTTTGCCTGTGTTCGATCAGGACAAAATGAATACCGCTTTCAGTTCACCGATCCTGCAAGGCTCAGGAGCCTCTTTGGCAGTCTGGACATCAATGTCCAGATTATTGAGGATGTTTTTGACGTTCATATTGATCTAAATGAAGGCGAACTGGTGGTCCAGGGAAAAGAAGGGAATACCGGGGTTTCTCTGGCCAAGGAATTTATTGAGGAAATAATCCCCTTTTTGGAAAGAGAATCGACGCTTAACCCCAACGATTTGCGTAAAATGGCCCGCACTTACCAGGAAACCCAGGATGCGTGGTGGAACGATATCACCAACCAGGCCCTCTTGATTACCGAATACAATAAGAAAATCCGTTCAAAAACCAAGGGTCAACGAGAATACCTGCGGGCGGTATCCGAGTCGGATATTGTTTTCTGTATCGGCCCAGCCGGTACGGGAAAGACCTATTTGGCGATGGCCATGGCTTGTGCTGCTCTCCAGAAAAAAGATGTCAGCCGAATCGTTTTGGTCCGGCCTGCGGTCGAAGCAGGGGAGAGCCTGGGGTATTTACCCGGAGATTTGAAGGAGAAAATCGAACCATACCTCAGGCCGTTATATGATGCCTTGTATGAAATGCTCTCCCCCGAACGGTTTCACCGGTACTGTGAACGGGGGATTATTGAAGTGGCACCCTTGGCCTATATGCGGGGCAGAACCCTGAACGACTCATTCATAGTGCTTGACGAAGCTCAGAATACGACACCCGAGCAAATCAAGATGTTTCTCACCCGAATGGGTTTTGGATCAAAAGTAGTCGTAACCGGCGATATTACCCAGATTGACCTTCCTTCCGGAAAGAAGTCCGGGCTCGTCGTCATTCAGGACATTCTACGGGATATTGGCGGGATCCGGTTTCTCTATCTCACCGAGAAAGACGTCGTTCGCCATCCTCTGGTACAGAAGATCATTCTGGCTTATGAAAAATTCGAAAAAACCCGCGAACTTTCATCGTAGGAATCCCCTGTCGGTTTTTCCCTCTCTGCAAATCCTGTCCGGGTACTTTGCCTTTCGTAAAATAAATTTTTTTGTTTATGGAATAGCTCTCTTTCTGGTCTTATGGCTACCACTAACCTTTGGCCAGGTTCATGTCGTGGAAGGGCAGGTTGTTATGCAAGACATCGTGGCTCCGGAAACCGTGGAAATCGTTGATGTCAAAAGAACCGAGGAACGAAAACAACGGGTCTTGGAGGATTTACCGCCCGTGTATATTATCGATCAAGCGATCCTCGATAAGTCAAGGGCGGACATCGAACGTTTTTTCGAGGATTTGGACAGGATACGCAGTGGTGATCCCCTGCCCGACGGTTTTCGCGAAGAGCACCGCACCCGCTACCGGATGACAGACCAAATCCATGAATGGTTCACGTCGGCGCCCGAAGATCGGTACCTCTTCGTCCGCCGGACATTTCTGAGCGGTTATGAACGATCTGTATCCAGTCCGATTCGGGAAGACGACATCGCGGATATTTTACGTCAAGCGGCTTTCGATCTGGATATGACGCAGCTTGATCCTGAGGAGAACCGGGTTGTCAGCTTTCTGATGATCTGGTTTGTCCGGCCGAACGCCCGGATCGATCCGATTCTTACCGAGGCCGAGCATGCCCGCATCCTGTCCGAGGTCGAACCGGTCAAGCGCTTGATCCTCAGAGACCAAACGCTTTTACGGCGGGGAGATGTCGCCAACCGAGAAAACATGGAGATTCTGAAGGCTTTAAATATTACCGGTGACCGCTTCGATTATGCATACTTGGCGGTCTTGGCCTTGATCATCGGATTGGCAATATTGTGTGAATTCCTGTTCATTCGCAAATTTACCCCAGCGATCCTTGGCGATAGCAATCTTCTTCTGATCCGTATATTGTCCGTCCTGGGCGTTCTTTTTCTTGGACACATCACTTTGCAGTTTTCCTGGTATTTCATTATGCTGGGCGCCATTCCCCTTCTTCTCCACACTTTGATGGGGAGAGTTTTTGCTCTGGGTGAATGCCTGATCCTTATTCCCCTCCTTATATGGGCAGAGCAGATGGATTATTTGCGGGGATTCTACCTGTATCTCAACCTACTGTTGCCCTTGCTCCTGCTGGGACCGAACATTAACAGACAGAGCCTCGTTCGCGCAGGATTTTTTTTGTCTCTTACCAATGGTGCGGTCAGTTTCATATTCGGTTACCATGAGAGCCTGAATTTTCTACCGACTTTTTCAAACACGCTTTTCGGGATTGGGGGAGGGATAGGTGCTGCGGTGATGGCCTTGGGGGGGATTTCTCTTTTTGAAAATACCTTCTATCTGTCCACCAATATCCGACTTTATGAAATGTTGAATCCCACCCACCCCCTATTAAAACGTCTGATGATGGAAGCACCGGGTACCTACAGCCACTCCCTGGTCGTCGCCAATCTGGCCGAAGCCGCCGCCGAAGAGGTGGGCGCGAATCCTTTGCTGGCCCGAGCCGGAGCTTATTACCACGACATCGGGAAATTGAAAAGACCGTATTTTTTCATTGAAAACCAACTTGGTGCGAAAAACATTCATAACCGACTTTCTCCAAACCTCAGTTCATTAATCATCCAAAGCCATGTCAAAGACGGTATCGATATCGCCCGGCAGTACCGGCTTCCTAAGGAAATCAAGGAAATTATTGCCCGACATCACGGAACGAATCTCATTCGGTTTTTTTACGATAAAGCCTTGCGTGAAAGAAGGGATCCGGTGCAAGAGGAGCAGTTTCGCTATGCCGGACTTCATCCCCGGACTCCTGAAGAAGTTCTGATCTTTTTGGCTGACAGTGTGGAAGCCGCCACACGGTGCATGTCCCGTTCGACTTCCAGCCGGATTGAGACTGTGGTGAACAACATATTACAAATGTACTTGAAAGACGGCCAGCTTGATGAATCGAACCTGACCCTGAAAGACCTTCACATTATTACCCGAACCTTTTTGATTGTTTTGAGCGGTATGGTTCACGCCCGGATTCCCTATCCGGAAAAGAGTGTAACGAAGGGTAAAAGACCCGATAGCCTCCCAGAAAACCGAGAGATACCGACCTGATGATAGGTTCGCCCCGGAGAAGCGGGGCGAAGAATCTGGACTATTGAGATTCGATAACCGGGGTGAAGCATGGTGACCATCTTTTTGAACAGAACGGGCAAAGAACGTTTTATCGGACATGGTAGGCTCAAAAAACTTGTTGAATTCGTTTTCAGTCATGAAGAGCGCTCCATCGAGGGGAAACTGGAGATTACCCTGGTCCAATGTGATGAAATCAGGAAGCTCAAGCACGAATTTTTTGGTATTGATCGGGATACCGACGTGATTGCCTTTCCGTATGGCGATAGTGAACCGGATTCTATCTGGGGTGAACTGGTGTTGTGTCCGTCCTATATCAGGGAAGAGGCTCTGGAGAAGGGCATCGCCCTTGAGGAGGAGTATCTCAGGGTTACGATTCACGGTCTTTTGCATCTTCTGGACTACAATGACCAATCTTTGCCCTCCCGTAAGCAGATGGAAGAGCGTCAGGAATTCCTGCTTCGCGCATTCCAGGAACGGGAAGTCCGGGAAAAACTTATGACAATGGCGACCGAAGCACGTCATCAAGCCTATGTGCCAGCTTCGGGTTTTCGGGTCGGTGCGGCCCTCGAGGCACAAGGTGCAATATTTTCTGGATGCAATGTCGAGAATGCCTCGCTGGCTCTCACCGTTTGCGCGGAACGAGTTGCCTTATTCAAGGCCGTGTCGGAGGGATACCGGGTCTTCCGCCGTCTTGCGGTTGTATCCGACGAAACGGACCTGTGTTTTCCCTGTGGTGCCTGCCGACAGGTCCTCTTCGAATTCAGTCCCGATCTTGAACTATTGTGTGGAAATTCCCTGGGACACTACCAGGTTCATGGACTAGCGGAACTATTTCCCTTTCCCTTTCGCCTTCGGGAGCGATCACCCGGTTCCCGGGAGGAAACATGATGAGCCGGAAAGGAGAATACGGAATACCCGGTAACGACTGGTCGGAGACGGTTCACCGAGCCGGTTTTGTGACCCTTTTGGGCCTTCCCAACGTGGGAAAGTCGAGTCTTTTAAACCGGATTCTGGGAAACCGAGTTTCCATTGTCACCGAAAAGCCACAAACTACCCGACGGATTGTCAAAGGGATTCTGAATCACTCCGAATATCAGATTGTTTTTCTCGACACTCCGGGTTTTCATGAACCCCGGGACGTCCTTGGCAAATCTCTTGTCACCTCTACGAGGCAATCTCTATACAGCACCGATATCGTTCTTTATCTTACCGCTCCCGATGTTCAAGAGGAAGAACCGTCAGTAATCCTCTATCCGGATCTCTTAAAGAGGGTTCCGGTACTGTTGGTTCCCAACAAAGTGGATACCTTGAGGCTGGAAACAAGGAGTTCTTTTATATCCCGGGTGGCAAATACGGTCTCCTTTGAAGGAATTTATCCGGTTTCTGCGGTGACCGGAGAGGGCGTCGCTGAACTGCTGTTGGAAATTGTCTCCCGCCTCCCAGAACACCCCCCTTATTACCATGCCGATTTCTATACCGACCTGACCGAGCGGGACATCTGTGCCGAGCTGATCCGGGAGAGTGCCTGGGCTCACTGTTATCAGGAAATTCCTTACGGAACCGAGATCAGGATTGAAGAATTCCGGGAAAAAGCCGGAAAAACGTATATCCGGGCCCTTGTCTATGTCGAGCGCGAAGCGCATAAAAAAATCGTCATCGGCCGGAATGGATCAATGATCAAGCGGATCGGCGCACAAGCTCGTGCAACGATCGAAAACCTTTTGGGACAAAGCGTCTATCTCGATCTCTGGGTGAAGGTGGAGAAAAACTGGCGAAAACGAATCGAAATTTTGCGGAAATGGGGCTACCAAACGCCGTGAATCCGGAACCTGATCGCTATTGGAATGATGAAGGTCTGGTCATCAGGACAGTCGATTATGGGGAAAAGGACCGTATTGTCATTCTATTTACCCGAAGACGGGGAAAAATCAGTGCCATTGCCCGCGGTATTCGAAAATCGGGTAGCCGATTCGGTACCGCCCTTGATCCAGGAACGTTTTCCAGTATTCTTATGTATCGGGGCAGGGGATTGCCGCACGTCACTCAAGCGGAAATACGGACATCATGTCGGAAATTCCTGACCGACCCACCCCGCTGGGCGGTGGTCAGTTATTGCCTTAATCTCATCGCCGACTGTTACGAACCGGAAAGCCCGGATATTGCATTGTATGAGGAAGTACACGCCATTTTTTCCCTTCTGGCACAGTGTTCAAACTGGCAGACCCTGTTAATGAAATTCCGGGTGGATCTTTTGGGTTTTCTGGGAATCAGGCCGCATATTTTCCGATGTGCGGCGTGTGGAAGGCAAGAAGGCCGAGAAGTGTTTTCCTGGAACGTCCAGTCCGGTGGGCTGGTATGCCAGGGTTGTTCGGTGCAAGGCGGGATAACCGAGCCTTTTCTACCGGACTTGAGGCTTATTCTGGAGCGCATAGCGTCCCAATCGGTCCGAGAATGCCAGAAACTTCGCTTCAGCAGACGGCAATTCTTCGATCTGGACCGCTTGTTGGCCGCCTATTACCGACATCACCTGGAACGAAAGACTCCGGACTGGTTTTCCTTTTCACGACGCTTTCCCGTCTAAACCCTCAGTAAACTTAAATAGAACCATGATTCTACTGCAATAAGTAATTCTGCTGCAAAAGAACGAAGGAAGCCTGGGCCTGAGTTGCCTAAATCAGCCGCTGAAATCACCGCATTTCCACAGCAAAAAGGCCAAGGATGGCCTTTTCAGCATCACTGCAACCGGACGTGGTCATTGATGCGTGCGGGAAAATGCCAGATGAGGCGGGGCTGATGGCAACGGGGCCTCGCTGAAATGAGTTTTTGCAGCAAAATCAACCATATCTCCTTATGGAATAATGTCTCTGAAGGTTTCTTTATTGTAATCGCCTATCCTGTTGAGGTGTGAAC
Organism: Atribacteraceae bacterium; assembly: GCA_035477455.1. Lineage (NCBI taxonomy): Bacteria > Pseudomonadati > Atribacterota > Atribacteria > Atribacterales > Atribacteraceae > Atribacteraceae bacterium. The sequence continues at coordinate 3,640 of DATIKP010000033.1, read as the reverse complement.
AAAATGCCCTCTTTATGGGAACCTCAATTTCCAATCCGTGTTGACACCGCTTAACACTACTGATATATTTAACTCTTGGTGCACTCCCGGTGAATGCCGGAAATGCCTGTGAAAATCTCTTCTATACAACCCAATTTCTTTGTCCGGTGCAATAAATTCAAGGATGTCCTCAAAACGAGGTGTGCAGTCTACCCAGAAGACCGTTTCCGCTGTGTGAAATACTGGATACTGGTCATAAGGAGAAACGGTCCGATATGATGCCGAAAATCGAAACAGAACTACCTCTGGAGACTGGATGATGTACTTTCAAGATATCTTGTTTAACCTAAATGATTATTGGAAAGGGAAAGGATGTATTCTTCAGCAACCTTACGATATCGAGGTCGGAGCTGGCACTATGAATCCGGCGACTTTTTTAAGGGTGTTAGGGCCGGAACCTTGGAATGTCGCCTATTGTGAACCTTCCCGTCGTCCCGCCGACGGCCGTTACGGACAGAATCCCAATCGTCTTTACCAACACTACCAGTATCAGGTGGTCATGAAGCCGTCTCCTCCCGATATTCAGGACGTCTATCTCGACAGCCTATACCGGCTGGGCATCGATCCTCATGAACATGATATCCGTTTCGTGGAAGACAATTGGGAATCGCCGACACTGGGAGCCTGGGGACTGGGTTGGGAGGTGTGGTTGGATGGGATGGAAATTACCCAGTTTACCTATTTCCAGCAAGCTGGCGGCTTTGATCTCAAGCCAGTCGCAGTGGAGATCACCTACGGCCTGGAACGGATTGCTATGTACCTACAGGAGGTCGAAAATGTATTTCATGTACGCTGGAATGAAACGTTGAGCTATGGGGATATCCGCTGGCAGGAAGAACGGGAACACTCGGAATACACCTTTGATCGGGCAGATCCACAGCGGCTCTTCCAGTTCTTTGAGCTCTACGAAAGAGAAGCGGCTCGGTTACTGGACCACGAACTCGTTATCCCCTCCTATGATTATATTCTTAAATGTTCCCACACCTTCAATCTCCTCGATGCCTGCGGAAAAATCAGCGCGGTAGAGAGAAATCAATTCATGGGAAAGATCAGGCAACTCGCCAATCGCTGTGCTGCCTGTTATCTCCGGCAAAGAGAATTGATGGGATATCCCTGGTTATTGTGAAAGCGGGGGGGGAGATAATGGACGATACCGTGCAATTCTTACTCGAAATTGGCGTGGAAGAACTGCCCACCAGCATCATGAGAGCCGCATTTCAAGAATTACAGCAGAAAATGACCAAGTCTCTGCTTGAAAACCGCCTCACCTACCGGGAAATAGCCATCATGGGAACACCGCGCCGGATGGTTTGCCTCATCAGGGATGTATCCGGTGAACAAACTCCTCGGGTGACCGAGATCAAGGGACCTTCCAAGACAGCAGGGGTGTCGGAAGCCGGGGATTTTTTACCTCCAGCCCTGGCTTTTGCCCGAGCGCAAAATATCGACCTTCAAGATCTTTTCGTGGCGCCCGCCGGCAAGGGGGAATACGTTTTTGGACGCCGTTGGGAAATTGGTCGGACAACTTGGGATATCCTGATTACCTTGATTCCCGAAACCATCTCTTCACTCGTATTTCCTCGTTCCATGGTTTGGGGTGAGGGAGATTTCCGGTTTATCCGTCCGATACGCTGGATAATGGCTCTATTGGGGGATCGAGTGATTGAATTCGATATCGCGGGAGTTACCTCTTCCCGGATGACCAGGGGTCATCGCTTTCTATCGCCGGAACCTGTGGCCATCGATTCCGTTGATCACTATTTTTCGGTGCTCGAAGAAAAGAGGGTCATCGTCAACCCCCAGATACGCCGAAAACGCATCGAGGAAGCCCTGGATCGAGAGGCCCGATCAATCGGGGGACACTGGCTGAGGGATGAAGAGTTGATCGAACAGGTCAATTTTCTTGTAGAATATCCTGACGCGGTTGTTTGCCGCTTTGACGAAAAATACCTCAAGTTGCCCACCCGGGTTCTGACCACAGTCATGAAGCACCATCAAAAATATTTTGCCTGTGTCGATGACCTTGGACGGCTGATCCCGTTTTTTCTCGTCGTTCTCAACCGTTCCTCCCGGGGCGCCAGGCTGGTTGTTCGGGGAAACGAGCGTGTTTTACGGGCTCGTTTGGAAGACGCCAACTTCTTTTTTAGTGAAGATCGGAATAAATCTTTGGCAGAGCGGGTGGAAGATCTAAGAGGGGTTCTTTTTCAGGAAAATCTGGGAACGCTCTGGGATAAAACTCAACGGATCAGGGGCATGAGCCGTTTGTTTGCTTCGAAACTGTGTTTCACCGATGAGAAAACTGCGCTTTTGGACAAAGTCTCGGTTTTGGCCAAAGCGGATTTGACCTGTGAAATGGTCAAAGAGTTTCCTGAACTTCAGGGATATATGGGCCGTGCCTATCTCCAACTAGAGGGTCAGCCGGAGGAACTGTGTATGGCCCTGGAGGATCAGTATCTACCGGAGGCCGGGAATGGCCGTTTTCCAGAAACGACTATTGGCAGCGCCCTCTCGCTGGCCGACAAAATCGACACGATCGTCTCCAGTTTCTCCATCGGTCGGATTCCCACCGGCTCGGAAGACCCGGGGGGCCTGCGGAGACAGGCACAGGGGATTATCAGTATTTGCCTTCATGAAAGCTGGTTTCTGTCCTTGCGGGAGTTGATCAACCGGAACCTCGCCCTCTTGTCCGAACAGGGATTTACGGTCTCCTCACCGGATTTGGTTCATTCAATCGAGGAGTTTATTGTAAACCGATTACGGTATTTCCTGCTGGACAACGGGTATCATTACTCACTGGTTAATGCCGTTCTCGCTACGGCAGGCGACGATATCGCCGATATTTCACGGCGAATCAAAGCGTTGCAGGAATTTTACTCCCAGGAAACAGATTACCTTGCTGAAGCGGTGACCGGGTTCACCAGGGCGAACAATATCAGCCGTCAATATGCGAGCGGTTGTCCGATCGATAAGTCATTATTCCAGGAACCGGTGGAGAAGGAACTCTTCGCCGACCTTCAGTCCTTCGAGAGGGTTTTTTCTCAGAAGATCATGAAGGGCGACTATCGAGAAGCTATTATCAGCTTCCGCCCGGTACTGCTCCGCTTGAACCGGTTTTTCGAAGAGGTGTTGATCATGTGTGAAGAACAACGGATTCGGGAGAACCGTCTGGCGCTGATGCAGTCCATCGTCCAGACCTGGAAACAGTTTGCCGATCTTTCCCAAATTGTTTTCCCGGAGGGAAAGAAGTGACACCGAATTCAAACGATTATCTGATCAGTGACGACTTCAATATCTTCGTGATTTCCGACGGGACAGGACGCACTGCTCATACAGTTGTGGAGGCAGCCTTGGCCCAGTTCGAACTTCCCCGGGTCAATGTCCTGCGTTTTAACAACATCAAAAACAAGGAAGAAGTCTTCAGTATTTTTGACATGGTACGGCACCAAAAAGATATTATCGTCTATACTATCGTGAACGAGGAATTGGCCCAGTCGATCATGGCCGAAGCTCTGAGCCGCAATATTCTGGCTGTTGACCTCCTTGGTCCGATAGTGGGAGTTCTCAAAAAGCTCAGTTCCCGTAAACCACGCGGTGAACCGGG
>DATIKP010000032.1 GCA_035477455.1 Atribacteraceae bacterium | reverse complement strand
CACAGCCACCTCCTCGTTATGTATAGTCTATCACATAACGAGGGAACATGCAAGCAGGAAATGCTCAAGATGCAGGTGCTTCAACGACTTTCGGACTATCCTACAACCGACTCGTTAGGTGTTAGCGGGAATGCAGGTTATACTCATCGGGCAATCCGGGAGGCCCTGTACCGTTACCCTGGCCTGATGATGAGTAGCAGTGAGGGGAAGGCTCTTCCATTTCGATAAAGATAAAAAAAGGGGGGGACATTTTGTGAGAATAAAACACCCCCTTTTAAGAGAATATTGACAGAGAGTTTTGACAGATATGAAAAATTTCTACAGAGGAGGAGGGGCCAACCACTCGGTACTCGGCGGTGGATCGCAAGGATGGATATCCATCACTGTTTTTCTCGCAGGGGAGGAGAATGGCATCAAGAGGCCTATGAAGCAGTTTGCAGTGTAATAGTTTCTATATCACGCACGGCGGCTCCGGATTGCCAATTAATCACCGGTTGAAACCGGAGCCGCCCAGAGTTATTTTCCGTATCCCATGATACGATATGAATCAAAGAACGGAGGTTTCAATAAAACTTAACGGCTGAGAAATTCCATAGGGTCTAAGTGCCGGCCATTTCTCCGGATTTCGAAATGGCTATGATAGCCAGTTGCATTGCCGCTCATACCCACCCGGGCAATCGAATCTCCCTGATTGACCCGCTGACCCCGGGAAACCAAGTTGACTTGGTTATGAGCATAGAGAGTCTGTATACCGTTCGGGTGATCGATGATCACGGTACGTCCGTACCCCCTCATCCAGCCACTGAAGCTGACAACGCCGCTCATCGCCGCCCTGATCGGCGTTCCGGCCGGCGACGGGATATCGATACCGGTGTGAAACCCGGTTCCCCTCCTTCCATAGGGTGAAGACACCCGTCCGTTGAGCGGCCAAGCCATTCTTTCGGTTCTGGACCCATAGTTTCCACTGATATAAGCCGGGATCCGGAGGGTCTGTCCGATCCTAATCGTGCTGTTTTGGGAAAGTCCGTTAACACTCATCAATTGGTTAAGGGATACTCTGAAGCGTCTGGAAACACTCCAAAGACTATCCCCAGCTGTGACCCGATAGATCTCGTATTCTCTGGATGTCTGATCCGCAACCTGCCTCGGTGCTTGTCCTCCGGGAATGACCAAGATCTGGTTGATCTGCAGGCGAGAGGAATTTCCCAGATTGTTAACGCTCATCAACGTTTGCAGATTCACTCCAAACTTCCGGGAAATCTCCCAGAGGCTATCACCGGGTTCGATAGTATAGGTAAAGCTTTCTCTGCCTGCCTGAACACTTGTCGACACAGCGCTGGTTCCCTCCTCAGCATCTACAGGAATGGATAGCGGCATTCCCACCCGCAGCACGCTGGACTCGTTCAAGCTGTTGGCTTCCATGATAGATCGTAGGGATAAACCATATATTCGGGATATAAGCCAGAGCGATTCACCGGATCTGACTTTGTGAATTGTCGGGGAGGCAGGAGTTGATGTTGAACTTGCCGCCGGTGAGGACGAAGGAACTCTGATGAGCTGGCCGACACGGAGGATGGTTTGATCGGTGAAACCATTGGCGTCCAAGAGGGCCCGGAGAGAGACATTGTAGTGCCGGGAAATCTCCCAGAGGCTATCACCGGGCTTGATGGTATAGGTGACCATACTCGACACCGATGCATTCCGTGAGGTGGCTTGACCGGTTCCGGTTGCCGCTGAAGTAACGGGAATAGTAATCACCTGGCCGACACGGAGGATGGTTTGATCGGTGAAACCATTGGCGTCCAAGAGGGCCCGGAGAGAGACATTGTAGTGCCGGGAAATCTCCCAGAGGCTATCACCGGGCTTGATGGTATAGGTGAAGGAGGACGCTGCTCCGGCGCCGACACCAGAAATTTCGATGTTCATCCCCACTCGGAGGAGGGAATTTTGAGTGAGTCCATTGAGTTCATAAATTTTTTCCAGGGGGACGTCGTACTGTCTGGAAATCTTCCAAAGGGTATCACCCGGCTGTACCGTATGGGTGACAGCGGCATAAAGAACAGACGTTGAAGAGAGCAGAAATAGGGTACCCCAGGCGATAACTGATAAAAAACCTTTTTTAGTTAACCATGTCCATTCCATCACTCACCTCTCTAAGGAAATTCGGATTTTTTTGTCTCCAACAATGCATTCCCGGGTAAAAGCCTGGTTGTGAGCAGGATTGAAAGACAGCTTTCTCGCCATGGTTTCAGACTGAACAAAATCGCGGTATTCCTCCATCAGACAACGAAGATCATCATCATTCTCCGGTGCAAAATGAATCGAGATCCGATCTTCAACTTGGAAACCGGCTTCTTTGCGAAACGTTTGAATAAGATGGATCAGCTCCCGGACCATTCCCTCACGAAGCAACGCATTATCCATTTCAGTATCGAGTACCACTGCATACCCTTCCGCACTCTCGACCGAAAGATCACCACGCTCAGTGGTAAGGATAGGATCGATATCACCACGCTCCAGAAGGATCAATTCTCCATCCAGTTCCAATTCGACAGTCCCGGTTCTTAAAAACGTTACCGCAAGTCCTTGATCAAAACCGGTTAATAGCTTGGCAATCCGCTTGACGTTTTGACCGAAACGTGGACCCAACACCGAAAAAACCGGTTTCAGGACAACCCGGATACCGGCTGGCAGAGACGCGGTCCACTCAACCTCCTTGACGTTCAGTTCCTCTTGGATCAAAGAAACAAAACGTTTCGCAACGATCTGTTCCTGATCGTCCGGAACAACCAGGATCGCCCTGCGTAAAGGCTGTCGTGTTTTCAGGTTCGTCTTGTTCCGGACCGCCCGACCCAGAATGGTCAATTTCCGGATGATATCCATAGAGCAAAGCAATTGCCGGTCAACCCGTTCGGGATGGAATTCCGGGTAGTTTTCCAGATGAACGCTCTCCTTGGCCTCCGGAGAGCCATCCATCAGATTCCGGTACATGATTTCACTGAAAAACGGGACAAAAGGAGCCAGTAACGGGACAAGGCCACGCAAGATTTCATATACTGTCCAATACGCACCAATTTTATCATTATTCATTCCCGATTGCCAGAAGCGTTTGCGAGACCGCCGGATATACCAGTTGCTGCAATCTTCGATGACAAAGCCCTCGATCGCTTTTGCGGCCCTGGAAATCTCATAACTGTCGATAAAACGCCGTACTTCATCGACCAGTGATTCGAAACAGGAAATCAGCCAACGGTCCAAATCACTCCTTTCGGACAACGGCAAAACCGGAGTGTCCAGGCTGAAGCGGTCGATTGAGGCATAGAGGACAAAAAAATCGAAAGTATTCCAGAGGGTGTTGAAAAACTTCCGATAGACATCAGCCAGGACTCTTTTCCCAAACCGCTTCGCAACCCAGGGCGGTGAAACCGAAAATACATACCAGCGCAAGACGTCCGCTCCATATTCATTCATCAGGTCCCAAGGATTGATAACGTTTCCAACATGTTTGCTCATTTTCTGACCCCGTTCGTCCAGCCCCAGTTCCGTGACCAGACATTGGCGATAGCTGCTTTCACCGAACAGGGCAACGGCCAGAATGTGAAGGCTGTAAAACCATCCCCGGGTTTGGTCAATCGCCTCACAAATGAAGTCCGCCGGGAAAAATCGTCGAAAGACATCCTGATTTTTAAAAGGATAGTGCAATTGGGAAACAAACATGGCGCCTGAGTCGAACCAGCAGTCGATGACTTCGGGAACCCGGTTCATTGTTCCCGAGCATAATGGACAGGTCAGGGTTACCCGGTCGACATAGGGACGGTGCAGTTCGATGTATTCCCATTTTTGCTGGGACCGTTCTTGAAGTTCCTGGGTTGAGCCGATGGCATCTTGATGACCACATTGCCTGCATTGCCAAATGTTGAGCGGTGTTCCCCAGTAACGTTCCCGGCTGAGCGCCCAGTCGACGACGTTTTCCAGGAAATTCCCAAATCGGCCGTTTTTGATGTGCTCGGGAAACCAGTCGATCTTATGATTGGTTTCAACAAGTAAGTTTTTGATGGCCGTTGACTTGACAAACCAGCTTTCCTTGGCATAGTAGAGGAGTTCCGTATCGCAACGCCAGCAAAAAGGGTAGGTATGGCGATGCGTTTCGCGCCGGAACAACTTGTTTACCCCTTTAAGATACTCAATGATCAACGGATCAGCGTCTTTGACCCACATCCCCCCCCAGGTTCCTACGCCGGCCTGATAGGTCCCATCGGGAAGGACCGGTTTGATCACCGGAAGATTCTTTTCCCGAGCCAAGTCCATGTCATCCTCACCGAAAGCCGGCGCGATATGAACAATACCGGTTCCCTCATCAAGAGAGACAAAATCTGCGGTAAATACTTTATACCCCTCCTCCGACAAAGTAAAACTCATGATTGGTTCATAATATAATCCAGCCAGTTCCCGGCCCCGGTATTCTCTGAGCACATTCCATTCCGCTATTTCCAGCAGATGAGAAAACCGTTCCCGGCTCAGGATGAGCCGCTGACCGGACTTTTTATTTTCAACCTCGATATAGGTGCTCTCCGCAGCGACGGCCAGTGCGACATTGGCTGCCAATGTCCATGGCGTTGTCGTCCATACCAGAAATGAAGTGTCAGGTTGATTTTGTAACGGGAACAGGACATAGATTGAAGGGTCATCGGTTTCCCGGTAACCCAGGGCCACTTCATGACTGGACAATGACGTGCCGCAACGAACGCAAAAGGGCAGAACCTTGAAACCCTGGTAAAGCAGTCCTTTTTCCCAAAGAGATTTTAAAATCCACCAGGTACTTTCGATATATTCGTTTTCACAGGTGACGTAGGGATGTTCATAATCCATCCAGATTCCCAGTCGTTCGGAGAACGCTCTCCATTGCTGGATATACTTAAAGACACTTTCCCGGCAACGGATATTAAACTGTTCGATTCCGTACCGCTCAATGTCCTGCTTGCCTGAAAAACCAAGCTGTTTTTCAACTTCCAATTCGACGGGAAGCCCGTGGGCATCCCACCCGGCCTTCCGGGGTACGAAATATCCACACATGGTTTTGTAACGGGGAATCAAGTCTTTTATGCTCCGGCCGATAGCATGGCCAGCGTGGGGGTATCCGTTTGTCGTTGGAGGTCCTTCGTAAAAGATAAAGGAAGGATTTTCTTCTCTCTGCCGTAAACTTTTCTGGGTAATAGACCTTTCTCGCCAAAATTCAAGGATTTCTTCTTCGCGATGAACGAGTTCCGAAAGGTCGCCAAGAGGACGAAACATACCAGTCACCTTCCCAGTTTCATTTCAAATAAATTAGAAGCTCAATTCATGGTCTGATGAGAAATCTTTGAGGGGGCCGCTCTGAAGGCCGTTGGAACCGTCTCTATCGTTGAACATAGCCGGAAAGGCGCCTTCCGGGAGGCACTCCTCCGTGCTAAAGCCTTTCCCTTATATTGCTAAGCACATGCCCTCATTCTGAGCCAGAAAACAGAAAACTAGAAACCACTATACCCGATAAATCGCTTCTTGACAACCGCCCGCAGTCACTCATCTAAAATCTTACCGAACACCACCCGGTTCACTCATCAGATATTCTTACCCAAGGGGACCAGTGATGACCATGTCTTTGCCCGGTAGCCAAGAGCATATCCGAACCATGAAACAACGCTATTGGCAGTGTACCGGAAAAAGCGAGAAATGAGTGAACCACTCTCCTTGGGGTCAGATTTTTATATGAGTTGACACGTTCATCTCAAAGAAGAATCGACCTGAACCGGTTCAACCAGCATACAAGGCAAAAGCATCCGGCCATGAATCCATCGATTGTCGCGGGAGATTTCTCGGACCCCTTGCAAAACCTGGTAAACGTTTCCACTGATCATGAGGTCCTTGACCCGTCCCTGTACAATCCCACCTTCCACCAGAAAACCAAGCTGAACATTACATGAAAAATGGCCTCCGGCAACGTTGCTTTGACCCAAACCGAGAACTGAGTCGACAATCAACCCCCGTTCCATCTCTTCGATCAGGGTTTCCCGATCGCGAAGACCGCACTCAAGCATAAGGGAACCAAAGCCGGGTTCGGGAAGTTCCCGATACGAATGGCGGTAACCTCCGGATGAGGCCGGAAAACCGCCTTTCTCCGCCGCCCACAAATCCAAGAAATAACTTTCGAGCTTTCCTTCTTCAATTATCTTTCGTTCCGGGATGGTTTCAACTCCTTCGTCATCAAAAGGTGCGGATCCCAAAGACCACATTTCGTGATTGATTTCCTTCAGGGTCAATAACGGAGAGAAGAGTGCCTGATGAAGTTTTCCTTCCAGGGGAGAACGCCGATAGACGATATTCTTTCCATTTAAGCCGTGTAAAAGCGGGTAAAACAAAACCATGCTCCCTGATGGGGTAAAGAGAACCGGATAAGCGCCACTCTCCACAGTCACGATTTTTTGAGACCGTTCTAACTTGAAAAAGAGTTCCTGCAGAAAATCCTCGATGTTGATATCCCGGTTCCCCCATCCATAGTCAGTGGATATTTCCAGAATATCATTATCCCGGGTTCGATTGACCTCAATGGCAATATGAAAGAAGGTCCGGGTATAACCAATGCTTTCCTCCCGGTGGTTGACAAGTTTTTTTTCCTGTTTACCCGCTGACAGCGTCAGATTGATCAACACTTCAGGAAATTCTTTACGTACCCGGTGGGTGATATAGTCACCAATTTCCGTGAGTTCTCCCGAATGAAAAGCCACCACCCGTTTGTCAATTCGATCTTCCCAGGACCCGATTTGGGCATAGGACGGAATATCGAAACCGGCTTCATTTCCATGACGACTGATTGCTGCGGCACGTTCAAATGCTTCCGGCACAGCGGTAAAATCATTTGAGGAAAAAAACCCCATTCTCCTCTGGCTGTCGATCAATCGTAAACCGAATCCCCGGTCCTCTCGGACGGTATATCCGCGACACTCGCCGGCTTCGTATTCAATACGGTTTTCTGCCGTCGTTTCTATATAACAGTCCCCGGACAATCCCGTTTTTCGAAATCCCGAAAATATGTCATCCATCGTCGTGGCCTCCGATCAAAACCTCCCGCAAACGAAGGTGAGGGCTTCCGGTTGGCGTTGGGAGCCCCATCTGCGCTCCCTTACCACATCCGCCGAGTTCATTCCATTGAAAATCATTTCCAACACCATCAATTTTTTTTAAAGTATCGAAAAGGTTACCGCTTAGAATGATGTTTTTCACCAGCCGGACCGGTTCCCCGTTTTCAATAAGATATCCGTATGCGGCGGAAAAAGTAAACAACTCCAGAGCGGTATTGCCACCCAGGCATTCAATCGCATAAATGCCACGGTCGATTCCCCGGAAAAGCGTTTCCCGGGAATCACTCCCGGGAAGAATACCGGTATTGCTCATCCGAACGATCGGTCTATGCCGGTAGGAAATGGTTCTGGCGTTTCCCGTTGGCTCTTCGTTCATGCAGAAAGCCGTTTCCCGCGAATGGAGCCGGCTGGTCAGGATACCTTGGGTAATCAGAAAGGTTTTTTTGGGAACCACCCCTTCATCATCGCAAGGATATGAGCCTCGCAAGCCGTCAACTCCGGCATCGTCGAAAACGCTCAAAATTGGTGAAGCCAGAGCCTTCCCTCTGGTCATGAGCGTTTTCATTTTCTCGTTACGATAGACAAAGTCCGCCTCGCTCAAGTGTCCGAACGCTTCGTGAATGAAAACACCGGCCAAAACCGGATCCAGGATACAATCATAGACTCCACCCTTGACCGAAGGTGCGTCCAGAAAGCTCACGGCCCGTTTGGCAACAGCCGTCCCCAACGTTTCACAATCGAGGATCTTCTCAAACCCGGCTTTCCCGGCTATCCCGTCGGAATAAACCTCAATAGTATCACCACGCCGGGCTGTCGCGGTAAAATGTACAGCAATATCCGGATTTTCAGAGGAGACCCGGGTACCGTCTGAGTTGGCCAAATAGACTTGCCGGAAAGCATCCCGGTATTCAACCGCGGAATTCACGATCTCCGGGGACTCCTTGTTCAATATGGAGGCGTACCGTTTGAGAGGAGTCAATTTGTCCGTCAACTGTTTTTCCCGAAAATCATCAACGAGAAGAACCGGGAAATGTCCGATCACCGCCGCAGTTTGGACAAGATTACTTGGATTTTCCGGAAGCGATACGGCGCATCCCAGCAACTCTCTCACCTTCAGTTCCAGTTCGTCCCATCCCTGAAAAGAACGAAAAACCCAACCGTGTCGCGGGTTGCAAACTCGAATAGACCCTCCCTGGGAACGCTCTTCCTTTATCCTGAGCAGATTGCCGTTTTGAAAAGAAATGCGGGTCAGCATACTCTTTTCCAGGCGTACTTCCAAATGCTCACCATTCCGGGGCAACCGAAAAAGATCGTCCAGAATTTCCAGCACGCTTCCCACCCTATTCGGTGGATTCAGTTACTACTGCCGGTGGCAGATTTTCTTCAATGATGGCAATTTCCGCACGATTCTTGAGATCTCCGATCATGGTTTCAAATGCTTCTTGCTGCATTCTTGGTAAAAGTCGGGAGGCAATCTCCTCCCTTACCTCGCTGAGCTCCTTTATCCGCGCTTCACGACTTTCCTCAACGAAAAATACATGAAACCCGTAATCGGATTTAATCACTTCACTAAAAGAGCCTTCTGTTAGGTTAAAAACCGTTTCCTCGATATCAGGTCCCAGGTCCCCTCGCTGAACAAAGCCCATGTCTCCTCCGCTTTGAGCGTCGGGAGCGATCGACCATTCTCGGGCTATTTCTGAAAAATCTCTTCCTTCCCGGAGCCCTTGCAGGACTTGGTCGGCATCCTCTTGCGAATTCAGCATGATATGCCTGATTTTTCGGGATTCAGGAGCGGTATATAACGCCGGATTGGCCTGGTATTCGCTTTCGATTTGCTGGTCGGAAACCTCCACCCGCCCAACGATCTCCCGATTTATATATTCATGGACCAGAATCTGGCGGGTCAGATTTTCTATCTTTTTAAGAATTGCCGGTTCTTGGTCAATTCCCTGTTCCCGGGCTGCCTGGGCCAAAAGGTGCTGGCGTATCCATTGTTCCAAAAGATCTTGGAATCCCCGGGGAAATTGCCGTCGATCATTTTCTGGCATTTCATCCCAGATTTCCTGAAGGTCAGCCAGATAAATCGGCTCTCCATTAACCTTGGCCACTACCGGATTGTCTTGAACCTTTGCCGTATCGTTCTGTGCTAAGACAACACTTCCGCCAACCACAAGTAAAAACAAAAAAACGAAAACCCATAGCCAACAAAGTATATTCTTCATCTTTCATCTCCTTCTGATATTGTATTTTTAGCAATGCCTCTCTCGTCTTTTAGGGCCTCAAGCGTAAATCGTTCTCCCAAGGGTCCCCCTTCACGTGATTTCTCGTTTTCCTCCAGAAAATCAACAACCAGAGCAAGTTTTTCTTCAATTCTCTTGACTGAATCGCTGGTCTTTCTCGCAGTGAAAGCGAGATTCTTCAATCGCTCGTATAAAACCCAAAAAAGAAGCAACCCATAAAGAATGAAAATTATCAAAAGCAGCCCAAAAATCACTCTTGATACCTCCCCCGTAAATACATAGCAGAATGGCGTAAGGGTTGAAGAGTGAAAGAGTGCAAAACCTTATAGGTGAAAACCCTTCCGCACTTCATCCCACCCTCTGTTTTCATATTCGCTGCCGCCGACCCTATCGACAGGCTGACTCCTCTGGACGTATTGTATATTCGAGCATGCATTGTTGTGGAGATACGGTAAAAGCCTTGCAAGGAAGGCAATCCAAGCTTCTTCTCTTTGTTTTGCCCCTTGCTCCTTCTCGCTTTTTTGATTCTGTTTTCCGTCCTCCCCCTTTTCCATTCTCCGATGCCGCCGGCAAGCCGACCAGAGGACACCTCATTGAATAAGTTACATGAAAGAGGAGCCGCTACTCAATGACGATCTGCCGGTAAAACGTTTCTCCAGTAGGCCGATCCCTACCAAACAGTTCCGCTCAATCATGAATCCGGCCGGCAAAACTGTCCCTTTGCCTATCAAATTAACCCCCCAGTTGAGGAGGTCGGGCCGCACTTCATTGCACCGGTAGTCACCCCCATAACCAACGACCGTTCCTTCACCAACGACGACGTTTTTGTCCAGGATGCTCATTTCGATATAGGCTCCGGACTTGATGATCGAATCGTTAAAAACGATCGAATTGATCAACCGAGCGCCTTTTTCGACAACCACTCCGGAAAAAATCAGCGAATTTCTTACTTCACCACGAATGACGCTTCCTTCACCGATAATACTCGATTGAACTAGCGTGCTATCGGCTAAAAACACGGGAGGATACTGAGGCCGATTGGTAAAGATCACCCAATGGGGGTTGTATAAGTTAAAACGGGGAAGCGGCTCCAAAAGGTGCATGTTCGCTTCCCAGTACGCCTTGAGACTGCCGGCGTCCCACCAGCAGTCGTTATAATAATACGCTTGGATGGAGGCTTTTCCCAGGCTTTCGACAATCACGTGATCCACCAGATCATACTTGTCCTCACGGGCATTCTCCGTGAGTTTTCGTCGGAGGAAATCATACCGGAAAATGTAAACTCCCATAAAGGCGATATCGGTCCGGGGGTTTTCCGGTTTTTCCTCAAAACCGGTCACCCATCCATTGGCGTCGATCTCCAGAATACCGAAACGGTTCCCTTCTTCTTTCTTGATGCGGGTAACGACCAAAGTGATATCCGCGTTCCGATCCCGGTGAAAATCCATGAGCGGATTGTAGTCCATCATATACGCATGATCTCCGGACAAAACCAGGAGATTTTCGATATCCCGCCTATCGATGATATTCAAATTTTGAAAAAGCGCGTCACCGGTACCCCGGTACCAACCCCTCGCCGTCCGGCTCAGGAACGGTTGCAAGAGTTCCACTCCCCCCCTTTTTCGGTCAAGATCCCAAGGCCGCCCTACCCCGATATGCTCGATAAGCGAACGGGGTTGGTACTGGGTCAAAATTCCAATATCGAAAATCCCGGAGTTCACACAGTTACTTAGGGCAAAGTCAATCAAGCGGTAAAAACTCCCGTAAGGTACCGCTGCCTTGGCTCGTTCCAAAGAAAGCACACTAAGCCGGTCTTCCTTTCCACCGGCCAGGATCAGAGCATATCTTACAGCCACAGCAACACCTCATTCCGTTTTGAGGCTATCCCTCAACAACAGGGCTGCTTCCTCGGGAATGACTGGATTGATATAAAACCCGGTGCCCCATTCAAAACCGGCTACTTTGGTCAAAGAGGGAAGAATTTCAATATGCCAGTGATAACTCAGTTCATCGGGATTCTCCCCGTTGCGGCTATAGGGGGCAACATGCAGGAGCATGTTGAAGGGAGGATCATCCAGTGTATTTTTCACGGCCCGGAGTGTATTTTGCATAACCTCGGACAACGCCGCCAGATCCCGTTCATCGGTTTGGGAAAAATGAGCGGCGTGTTCAAGCGGTAAAACCCATATCTCGAAAGGAAAGCGGGGAGCGTAGGGAACGGTGGCGATAAACCGTTCATTCTGATACACTACTCTTTCCAGGATACTTAATTCTCTATTAATCGTATCGCAAAAAATACAGGTTCCCTTATTCCCGTAATAGTCTCGGGACCCGAACAATTCCTCTTTCACTCTTTTGGGAACCACCGGGACGGCAATGAGCTGGGAATGAGCATGCTGGATCGAGGCGCCGGCCAAGGCGCCTTGATTCTTAAAAATCAGGCAGTACTGGATTCGTTGATCATTTTCCAGGTCTCTCATGCGTTCCCGATAAGCTAAAAACACCTTTTGGAAGTGGTCGATCGGGAGGTCCACCAACTCCAGATCATGGGCGGGAGTTTCGATGATTACCTCATGAGCGCCAAAGCCGCCCATATTTTCATAGCCGTTATCCACCGTAAATGGTGTCCATTCTTCCAAGCGCAGAGCCGGGAACTTGTTCGGGACCACCCTGACTTGCCAGCCCGGGTTGTTGGGTAGGGTCTGAGGTGACCGAGCGCTCCAGATTTCCCGAGGGGTATATGATTCCATAGTCTCACAAAATGCGCACGGACCGGGCTTTCTCAATTCAACAGACGTTGCGAAGTCATAAGGCTTCGGGCTTCTGTCGGTCGCCACGATCACCCAGCGGCCGACAACCGGATCTTTTCTAAGCTGGGACATTCGATTCCTCCTCGAATTGGGTTTTGTTCCAGTAAAATCTTTCTCCCTTCCCGAGAAGCACTGATTGCTCACGGAGTCCAGTCCTCCTGACCATCGATACTCTCCAGGATGCGAGCCAGAAGGTTAATCGTGTTATCCAGATCCTCCAGGTCCACCACCTCAGACGGTGTATGCATATACCGGTTGGGGATTCCCACAAGAGCGGTTACCACACCGCCTTTATTGACCTGAATCGCATTAGCGTCGGTCCCCGTCGCCCGAGGTTCAGCCTGGACCTGGTAAGGGATCCCGTGTTTTTCGGCGACTTGGATCATCCGTTCAAAAAGCCGGCGATTGATGTTGGGGCCTCGTCCGAGAACCGGGCCTTTGCCCAGCGCAATCTCACCGACTTTCCGTTTATCGACGTCGGGACAATCGGAAGCAAAAGTGACATCGATGGCGATCCCCAGGTGCGGATCTATGGCAAAGGCGCTGGTTTTTGCGCCCCGTAAACCAATCTCCTCCTGAACGGTGCTGACCCCATATACGGCACACCGCAGGGCAGCGCGATTGATTGATAAAAGAGCCTCCGCAACCACGAAGGTCCCGGCCCGGTCATCAAAACCCCTTCCCACCACCCGGGTCCCGTTCAGCGGTTCGAAACCGGCCGCGAACGTAATCGGGTCACCGACCGAAACCAGTCTCATTACCTCCTGTCGGTCGCATCCCCCAATATCGATCCACTGTTCTTCGATTTTGACCACTTTCAAACGCTCTTTCTCTTCGATCAGGTGTATCGGCCGCTTACCAATCACTCCCAAGACCGGTCCCCGGGCAGCATGAATAATCACTCGCTGCCCGGGTGTGAGTTGGGCGTCGATACCACCGATACTCCGAAAATGGATGAAACCTTGTTCGGTGATATAATTAACCATCAAACCAATTTCATCACAATGACCGGCCAACATGACCCGAAAAGCGCTTTCCGGGTTGAGTATTCCGCAGGCGTTACCGTGTACATCTTTGAAAAACCGGTTCACCGAAGTCTCGACCCGTTTATGAAAAACAGTTTGTATTCTTTCTTCATAACCGGACGGACTGGGAGTATTGATCATTTCGCGAAGAAAATCGAGTCTTTCCGTATTCAAAGCGACCTCACCTCTCGGTGTGGATTAGGAACAGTTTCTGTTGCGATTTGAATCTCTCTTTTTCCGAAAAGAAATTTCCAATACTTCGTCAATCGTCTTCACCGGGAAAAAAGTAATTTTTTTTCGGATATCCGATGGAATTTCCTCAAGGTCTTTCACATTTTCCTCCGGCAAAATCACTTTTTTAATGCCTGTACGATGGGCCGCCAGGACCTTTTCCTTGACTCCGCCAATTGCCAGGACTCTTCCGGTAAGCGTAATTTCTCCGGTCATCGCCAGATTATGTCTGACCGGAAGACGAGAAAGCGCCGAAAGAAGGGCAACAACCATCGTGATCCCCGCCGATGGACCATCTTTGGGAATTGCACCGGATGGAACATGAATATGAAAATCGCTTTTTTCGTGATAACCTCGCTCCACATGCCAACAATCGGTCCTCTCCCGAACACAGGAATAGGCAATGCGGGCCGATTCCTGCATAATCTCTCCCAAATGGCCGGTCAGGATCAGCTTTCCTTTGCCCGGAAGGACCGCCGCCTCGACAAACAGGACGTCTCCGCCGGTCTTTGTCCAAGCTAGTCCGGTCGCGACACCAATTCGGTCTTTCCCAAATACCGCTTCATCGGAGAAGCGGCGGGGTCCCAAATAATCCCGTAAACGGTCTTCGCTTATTTCAAATGACCCACCTTCTCCAGAAGCGATCCGCCGGGCGGTTTTTCGATACAGGGAAGCAATTTCCCGCTCGAGATTTCTGACTCCCGCTTCACGGGTATATTCCCGAATAATTTTCATGAGTATTTCGTCAGAAATCAACAGTGCGCCTTCCGGGATGCCGTTTTCATCCATTTGGCGGGGTAAAAGATACCGGCGGGCAATAGCCATTTTGTCTCTGTCCGTATAGCCAGGGATACGGATCACCTCCATCCGGTCGAGAAGCGGTGAGGGAATGGTATCCAGCATATTGGCTGTGGCGATAAAGAGCACCCGGGATAGATCGAAAGGAACCCCCAGATAGTGATCGGCAAACGCGGAATTCTGTTCCGGATCTAGAACCTCAAGGAGGGAAGCCGCCGGGTCCCCTCTGAAATCCAGTCCAAGTTTGTCGACTTCGTCAAGCATAAAGACCGGGTTCCTGGTCCCTGCCTTGCGAATCCCCTGGATGATCCTTCCGGGTAAGGCACCGACATAGGTCCGCCGATGCCCACGGATCTCCGCTTCATCCCTGACGCCACCAAGAGATATGCGAACGAAACGCCTTTCCATGGCCCGAGCTATCGATTTCCCCAAAGATGTCTTCCCGACTCCAGGCGGCCCGACAAAACATAAAATAGGGCCCTTTATATTCTTTTTCAGGGTACAGACTGCCAGGTATTCGAGAATCCTCTCTTTCACTTTCTCCAGATCGTGGTGATCTTCATCGAGAATGCGTTCGGCGATGGCCATGTCCAAAGCGTCCTCAGTCATAACGCTCCAGGGTAGTTCCACTATCCAGTCCAGGTAGTTTCGTAAAACAGGATATTCAGCAGAGGCCGGGGGGATCCGGGAAAGACGGTCGAGCTCCCGTCCCGCTTCAATTCTGACTTCGTCCGGAAGGCGAATTTGTTCAATTTTTCCCCGTATCTCATTCATTTCCAGGGACCTGTCGTCCAGTTCTCCAAGCTCCCGTTGAACCGCCTTCAACTGTTCACGAAGTAAGTATTCACGTTGCGTCTTGGCCATTTCACTGTGAATTTGATTCTGTATCCGGCTCCCGATCTGAAGAATCTCCAATTCTCTGGTAAGATAATAGTTCACCCGGTGAAGTCGGGTCTGCAAATCGGAAAGGATCAAAATCTCCTGTTTCCTGGCCACATCGAGATTCAGATTCGAAACGACAAAATGGGCCAGTCGGGTTGGATTCTTCATATTCATGGCGGCGACGAAGATTTCCCGAGGGAGATGCGGAGCGAGTTCCACCACCTTCTGGAACAGGGCGACTATCGCCCGAACCATAGCCTCCACTTCATCATTTTGAGTCTCTCGGTCCTGGATATGTTCGACAAGGGCAATTGGATAGGGTTCTTCCTGTTTCCACTCGACGATCTTAATCTTCGATAACCCCAGGACGAGGATCTGCACCGCACCTTCCGGGAGCTTCAGCATCCGTGAGATTTTTCCCATAACCCCGAAATCAAACAACTCATCACTGGAGGCGATATCGCCATCTTGTTCCTCCCGGGGACGGCGAGCAACCAGTCCGATCAATTTATCCGACAAGATGGCATCATTGACCAGACGCACCCATTGCTCTCCATGCACTACCCAAGGGAGCACCATTTCCGGAAAAAGCACCGTATCGGACAGCGGCAGAATAGGAAGTCCAACTGGTAAAGGTTCTCCCTTTACCAATGCTTCTTCCCTGGTATCCGTTTTTTCCACAGTACTGACAGTATCAGATTTCCCGCCTGATCTACCGGTGCGGGTTTTCCGGTTTTTTTTCGGCTTTGCGTCACGAACCAAATCACTCAACGTTGACCCTCTTTTCCATCACGGTTCTTCGCTTTGGACATTCCACAACCAACAGGCCGTCACGAAAATGCGTTTTGACCGCTGCCTGGTCTATTTCATCAGGCAGTTCCACTTCCCTGGAGAAAAGACCAAAAGAAATCTCCATCTGGTAAAAGTCTTTTTTGGGAAGCGTTGAAGAATCCTGTCGGCAACCCCTCACTAACACCCGTCGGCCCTGGATGACCACATCAAGATCCCGACTCGATACGCCGGCGATTTCAACTACGATGACATAGGTCTCTTCGGTTTCGAAAACGTCACAGAATGGTTTCCAGGTTTGTTCATAAAATTCCGGACCACTGTACCAATTATCCGCGGCGTGCTCCTGGTAACGGATAAAATCTGATCGAAACGGGTCCGCTGCATTCAGGCGGGCTCCTTCGTCACCCATCTGATGGGCCTCCTTTGGCTTACAAAACCCAAACAAGGGTCAAAAAACGACCAACAGTCTCTGCAGGAAAAAATTTCCCTGGTTTTCAAAAGGTTTCAATTCGATGCGCAGGCGATTGAGCCCTGGCCGTAAAAAATCCGTCAGAAAGAATGAATTGCTTTCCAGGGGGGTGAGCCTTCCCCTTCCCGTCGGCCCGGAAAAAACCTTCTGATCGTTCAGGAAGATCTCCAGTATACTTTTATCCTCGGACTGACCCCAGAGGTACAAGGCACCGGCCTTGAGCGGTGAAGAAAGGTGAAAATGGACCTCGGTAAATTGTTCCGGAAGCATTTTCAAGGAATAGATGGGATTGATGGAAAAACCGTGTATAAGTTCACCCCGATAAGTCAAATTTTCGAAGTTGGTGGTGGGCTTACCACCTCCAAAGTCAAGATAATACGTTGACAAACCGGTAAAAACCCCTATTCCACTGACTGTTCCATAGGAAATGTCTTCCGAGGGAAGAAAATTCCTGACTCCCTCAAAAAGCGCCTTGAGTTCCACAGTCTCCCTTGTGTCAACCCGGGGAGCATACCAGCGGTTTGCGGTTTTACCGGAAGGATCGGTCCGGGTCAGTTCATTTTCCCAATGACCCCGACTGGCCAACCAGCGAATCGTTCTTCCTTCCACCGGTATTCCCCGCAGATCCAGAACTTCGACCTGGAAGTCGACTTGCTCACCACTAGCTACATGGAAGCTCTCCGGCGTCAAAGTCGTCTGAGTTTGCAGTCGCTCGGGACTGACGGTGAAAGACACCACAGCATCGGTCCCCAGGTAAAGCATATCTCCTTCGAATACAGCTCGCACCCGCACATCAACACTTTCCAAAAAGCGAGGAGCCCGAAACCAGGTTTCGGTGCCACCTTCAGTAGTCGTAAAGGTTTGATAATGATCCAGGCTGCCTTCATCGGCTTCCCACTGTATTCGCCGATTGACTAGGACGTTTCCTTCCTTATCCATCAGAAAGGCCCTGATCCTCACCTGGCCACCGGCAGGAATCTCCGAGGGGATTAGATCGAACCGGAGAATTGGCCGTGTTTTTTCCCAGCGGGGCACCACTTCGATAATCCCCCGATTGAGATAGACGCGTTCTCCAATGATTTCACCGATACGAGAGGGATAACGCATCGCTTCAGTCAGAATCCGGTCAGGGATGACCCAAGTCGCGAGCAGAATCAAAAAGCGTTCGGTCCCGATCGGTTCGGAAGCCAACCCATGAAACAGATTTTTTTCTCCGGCCAACACCCGCTTGTTGTTGACTATAATCCTGACCAGGCCATCCGGTGTATAATTAAAAATACTGACAAAGCCGTCTATCATGCTTTCATATTGCAAGGTTATTCGGTCACCCACCGTATACGATGCATAATTTCCCCGATCGGGCAATAGGGAAACGAAGGGGGAAATCGGTAGAAAATCAATCGACCGTTCTTCACCGGCCGCCAATTCGAACTTGAAAGCCTGTGCCGTACTCTGCCGCGCTACAGGCCACAGGAACATAAAAAGCGCCAGGCAGATTATCACCCAAAGCCTTTTTTTCATGATTATTCCCCCCCATTTCAGCGCGAAGCGCTTCGTGTTGTCCCTTCCCGTGAAATCTAATTCCCACTTTCGCATTACTCTGCCGTAAGGCATTTAACGGTCCAGTTCCACGCTCTGTCCGCTCTCCACGATAAGCGAAGGGAAACTTTCCGGAACAAGGTCGGCTCCGATGCGGCAATTTCGGCCGATCCGGATACCGGCCGGTATTCGCGTATTTTTACCGATAACACTCAGACCGCTGTATAAGACATCGGGATCTTTGAGGTTCTGGGTCATATCCAAACCCCAACCGACTTGAGCAGACTCACCAACCACTACTAACTTGTCGATAATGGTCCGGTCGATGCATGCTTTTCTTTCCATCCGGGCATCGTTCATGATAATCGAATTGGTAATTTCCGCCTCTTCGCTGATATAGACTCCCCCGAAAATAATCGAATGCCGGACCTTCCCGTTAATGATAGCCCCGTCACCGATAATACTCGAGGCAACCGAGGCCGACGGCCCGAACTTCACCGGAGGCCGATCCTCGACCGGCGTGTAAATCGGCCAAGTCCGGTCGGTAAATTCATGAGATATCTCACTTTCCAGTAATTCCATATTGGCGGCCCAATAAGCGTCCAGTGTGCCGACGTCTTTCCAATATCCTTTGAAGGTATAGGCATAAACCTTTCTGGTTTGAATCAGGCGGGGAAGCAGGTCTTTTCCGAAATCAAACGATGTTTCTGTGCAACTGGCCTCGCGCTCCATTTCTTCTTCCAGAATCTCCCGGTTAAAGATATAGATTCCCATGCTCGCCAAGTTGCTTTCGGCCTGCGTCGGTTTTTCCAAAAAACTCTTGACCCGACCCTCTTCGTCAACGGTCATGATTCCGAAGCGCTGAATTTCTTTCCAGGGAACCTCAATGCCTCCCAAGGTCAAATCGGCACCCCGTCCGATATGAAAACGTATCATCTTCCGGTAGTCCATAGTATAGATATGGTCACCGGAAAGGATCAAAACCCAGCGAGGCTGATGGTTTCTGATAAACCGGAGGTTCTGGTAGATCGCATCGGCGGTACCCCGATACCAGTTGGTCAATTCATCACCGATATAGGGCTGTAACAGAAAAACTCCACCAGCCACGCGGTCGAGATCCCAAGCTTTGCCGGTTTTGATATGATCATGCAGGGAATGGGGATTGTACTGGGTTAAGACCCCCAGGCAGTAAATCCCGGAATTGACGCAATTGCTCAAGCAAAAGTCAATGATGCGATACTTTCCCCCGAAGGGCACGGCGGGCTTAGCCCTTTTCTCTGACAGTATACCCAGTCTTCTGCCTTCTCCACCGGCTAAAATCATGGCCAAAGTCTCCCGATTATACATCAGTCCCTTCCCCTTTCCATCTGGTCTTCCCTTGAGAATGGATCGCAAAACGGTAGACTCGATAATAAAACTCCAACCGGCTCTTTTCGATCAAACACAAACAATGTCCATCCGCCGTATCGATCCATGATCGGTTTCGATGAACCCGATTGACCGATATGGCGCATATGCAGTATCAGTCGGGCTTCCGGGATTGAAATAAACAGTTTGGCCACGATGTTCGATGAGAGGCTGATGGGTATGACCAAAAACGACGATCTGGGGAGGTCCCTTCAAGAACATTCCCTGGACTCTCTCGATGATCCCTGCGGGAGAACCTGTACCATGAGTCATTCCCCAAGCTATTCCAGCCAGTTCAAAAACAAGCAGTGATTGAAGTCGTCTCTTCACCTCTTCATCATCCTTATTCCCTTGTACCGCTTTCACCGGAGCAATGGTTTCAAGACGGTCCAGCAAGCGAACAGCCACCAAGTCTCCGGCATGGAGAACCATGTCCGCCCCTTCGATCATCCTCCATACTCGATCAGAGAGATCGTCAGCCTGGACTGGAATATGGGTGTCGGACAAAACGGCTATTTTTTTGATCATCACTTGACCGCCTTTATTTTATCACCTTTGAAAATCAAGGCAAACTGCTTCTGGTCAATCCCCGGTTTCCGGGAATATGCAAAAATCAAAGTCGACGCCACCAAGCGCCGTTGCCGGATCACGATCAGTGGACCAAATTTTTTTGTCGGGTTCTTTCCGCTGAACGAACCGTATTGGCCATAAGCATGGCAATGGTCATCGGACCGACACCACCCGGTACCGGAGTGATCAACGAGGCGACCTGGGAAACCTGCTCATAGTCGACATCTCCAACCAAGCGCCTGTCCACCGAGTTGATGCCCACATCGACAACCACTGCGCCATCTTTGACCATCTCTTTTGTGACCATGCCGGGTGAACCAACGGCGGCTACAAGAATGTCGGCATTTTTCGTATAGATCAGGGGATCTTTCGTTCGGGTATGGCAAAGAGTGACTGTTGCGTTCGCACCGGCCGATTTCTGAACCAGCATCATCGCCAGGGGTTTTCCCACGATGTTGCTTCGACCGAAAATAACGACGTTTTTCCCCGATACTTCAACACCTGACCGAACGAGCATCTCCTGGATTCCCCAGGGAGTGCAGGGTAAGTAAACCGGATCGCCGATCATCAGGCGACCCAGGTTATAGGGATGGAATCCGTCAACGTCTTTTTCGGGAGAGATGGAATAGAGAATATCGCGTTCATCGAGATGCCCGGGTAGAGGAAGCTGGACGAGTATTCCATGAATCCGGTGGTCGTTGTTCAGGTCATCGATCAATGTCCGCAGCTCGGAGAGCGATGTTTTCGCGGACAGATGGTGTTTGACCGATAGAATTCCGAGTTTCTCGCAGGTCCGTTCCTTGTTCCGGACATATACCTCACTTGCCGGATTCTCACCGACCAGAATAACCGCCAAACCGGGACGGAAGCCTGCTTCAGTCAGGGCATGGACTTTAGGTCGGAGTTCTGCGCGGATTTGTGCCGATATTGCTTTGCCATCAATAATTGTCGCGGCCATGAAGGATCTCCTCAATACTTAAGCATGATCGGTGATTGTTAACTCGTAAAGGCAACAACCTTTTGCTCATTGCCCTATACTCCACTTCCATTCCGCGGCACTGTTGGCGGGCCAGCTGGTCGTATCCCCTGCATTCATCAGATCACCTCTTTATGAATAATATACTTTTTGAATCAACGAACCGGCTTATGCCCGTCGGCGCCGACCGGTATGTTGTTCTACGAAGACCTTGAGAGATTCTTCACGCATATTCAGGATCCGTTCTTCCGGAAAGCCGATGTCTTCAAGTAGAGCCAAGGCGTCGTGATATTCTCCAATTTCTTCACAAAAATGCGCGTCACTGGAAACCAGAACCGAACCGCCCCGTTTCATGACTTCTTGGGCGATCAGTCGGCAATTTTCCCAACTACCTTTACGGCTTACCGAAAAAGAGCTGTTATTGATCTCAAAAACCTTTCCGGCCTCTACCGCCCGGTCGATTACCCGCTCATAGTCAAAAGGATACTTTGGATTTCCGGCATGAGCGATAATATTAACCAGCGGATTCATCAATACCTTCAAAAGTGACTGCGTATTCGTTTCCCGGTCTCCAGGCGGACGCACATGAGGATGAAAGGAAACAATTGTATAGTCCATCTTTTTCAGGACCCAATCCGGAAGATCGAGGGTCCCTTTTTCATCGAGAATATCTACTTCCGCTCCGAAATAAAGCGTCACGCCTGCCACCTGTCGCGGAAAGTGACCACAAGCCTCGAAATAGACCAGGGAAGGTCCCCCGGGCATACTCGGGCCGTGGTCGGCGACGCCCACAACGCTCAGTCCCTTGCGCCGGGCGGTGTGGACTATTTCCAAAACGGTGCTGTACGCATGACCACTGGCCACGGTATGAACGTGAAGGTCACCTGCGATGCGTATCATATCGTTGCATCCTTCCTATCGGTTGCCATAGAAAAATTTTTTCATAACCCCGGCCTATCACGGTATCTTTACCCGGGTACCCCGATGTTCCAAAAAAAATGATCCCAGGCTTTTCCGTCGGCTTCTACCCGGGAAGGGTCGTTGAACAGATCAACTCCCCTGAGCCAGGCGTTGAAACAGGCCAGGAGCTGAAAAAAAGCCAGTAATCCTCCCAGGGATTCATCGTCTTCCCTAAAACCAGACAAGGCGACAACGGTCATCCGTTTTTCCACAAGGAATGCCCGGAGAGATTCAGACTCGGCACAGGCCAAGCCGGAAAAGGGTTTCCCCTGTAATGCGAAAAACCGGCTGTCAAGATAGCTGTTCTCCCGGAGTATTTCCGGAAAACTTATCTGGGGGCCAGCGGGCCTTTGCCCTTCATCCAGCCAAAGGCACAGTGTTTCTGCCGGGTTTCGGCATAATTCATCCAAGTAGTGCTCCTTAAGTGTATCCGGGGATAGGACCCGGTAGTATAAACGGCATTTTTCTCCTGTCGAGGATTCCTCCAAAAGAGGGGTCAATATTTCGACGATGAGGCGAAAAAACGGATTGCGTGATAAGAAAAAAACCCGCCAGCACCCCTGCTTTTCCATTGTCCGTAGGATTCCGGCTACTGTCCGGCTCCCGTCTATACACTCCCGGTATCCTTGGATAAAACCCTCAGAAATCGCCTCTGGCTCATGCCCCAGGGTAGTTAAAGGAAGATGAAAAAGTTCGCTATTGTACCAAAAACGGTTAAAGGCCAAATCTACGGGGAAAAAGGGTATGCGCAGCAAACGCGCCCCTTCGGCCAGTGGTCCGTGAGTCGGGGCCAAAAAAACCTGTGGCCATGCCGAATACGCCAAGCTCAGGGCCAAGAGCTCCATCTCATCGAATTTCCTGGATAAAATAACTAAAACAGTGTTGTCGGCGGGCAACCGATCGTATAACCGGCACATAATCTCTGTTTCACCCATTTCGCACAAATAAATCCGCTGACTGCATCGCGTATCACCGGATAATCGGAACAATGTTGCCAGGGCACGAATCAACTCTCCTCCACCGGTAAAGATCACATTTCCGTATCGGGCGAGGGTGTTCCGGTAAAAAATGTCGAGCCTTTCGGCATTGAACGTCTCCGCCGTGAATGGTGGCAAGAAAAGACCATCTACCTCAGGGGCTAAGTAATCGCATAACTTCGTTTCAGAGAAATTCACCCTGAAAGGGGCCCGCAAACTCAGAGATTTTTTTTGTCCCATAACCCATACTGGATACTGTCTTCAAGCGCCTCCCAGCTGGCCTCGATAATATTTGTCGATACACCTACCGTTCCCCATATTTTTTTCCCATCGGTTGATTGGATGAGAACCCGGATACGGGCAGCAGTGCCTTCCCTTTCGTTGAGTACCCGAACTTTATAATCGACCAGTCGGATAGCGTCGATTTCCGGATAGGCCCCAAGCAAAGCCTTTCGAAGGGCATTATCCAGTGCGTTAACCGGACCATCTCCTTCCGCGGCCGTATGAGTCACCGTATCCCCAATTCGAATTTTTATGGTTGCCTCGGTGATGCCCTCCTCACCACCGTGTTTTTCCACTATGACCCGGAATCCCTCAAGGGTAAAGAAACTCCTTTTTTCGCCCAAAGCGTTCCGCAAGAGAAGCTCGAAGGAGGCATCGGCCCCCTCGAATTGGTATCCGATATTTTCCGCTTCCTTGATCTTCTTGATCAATGATGGTATTCGGGGGTCTTTGGAATCCAACGCTATTCCCACTTCCTGAGCACGATAGACCACATTGCTGCGTCCGGACTGCTCGGATACCAGAACCCTCCTTTCGTTGCCGACTTTTTCCGGGATAATGTGTTCATAGGTCCCCGGATGACGCAGAATCGCACTGACGTGAATTCCGCCTTTATGGGCAAAAGCGCTTTTGCCCACGTAGGGATGGTAGTCATCCGGACGCATGTTCGCCAGCTCACTGATAAAGTGAGAGAGCTCGATCAACCGGCGAAGGTTCTCTTCTCTGATCACCGGTCTGTCCATTTTTATCTGGAGACTGGGAATAATGGTACACAGGTCGGCATTTCCACACCGTTCCCCGTAGCCGTTGAACGTTCCCTGTATCTGGGCTGCTCCCAGCCTCACCGCCTCAAGGGTATTAGCAACTGCCACGCCCGAATCGTTATGGGTATGAATCCCCAGCGGTAACCGACCAGCAAAGGTTTCCCGGACAAAAGTGAAGATTTCCGAAAGTTGATGTGGCAAGGTACCGCCATTTGTGTCACAAAGAACCAGGATGTCAGCACCGCCGTTCCAGGCTGCTTCGAGGGTCTTCATGGCGTATTCGGGGTGAGCCCGGTAACCGTCAAAAAAGTGTTCTGCATCATAAACGACTTCTTTTCCCTGTTTTTTAAGATAGGCAACCGAATCATAGATCATACGTAAATTCTCTTCAAGTGATGTTCTCAGGGCTTCCCGGACATGCAGGTCCCAACTTTTTCCGAATAAGGTGATCACCGGTGTTTCTGCCCGGATCAACAGAACGATGTTGAGATCATCCTCTACTCGTTTATCCGCTCGCCTGGTACTGCCAAAGGCGGCGATTTTTGCCGTTGACCACGATAGTTTTCCTGCCGCTTCGAAAAAAGCCTCGTCCTTGGGATTGGAACCCGGCCAACCTCCTTCAATATAATGAATACCAAAATCGTCCATTTTCTGGGCGATCTGAATCTTGTCCTGGACGGAAAAATTGACCCCTTCCATTTGGGAACCATCGCGCAGGGTGGTATCGTACAACATCACCTTGTGAACCATTCCACCGCTCCTTTCTCGATGCAAGGCCCGCTTATTCGACCGGGGAAATATCCTGTTCCAGTCGGCGGTGTAACTCGGCCAGATCCTGGACTACAAGATCGGGCAATACCCCACCGGTTTCTTCCGGGGTGGCTCCGGTCACGCCGCTGAGAACCAGGACGGAAAATATACCGGCATTCCAGGCTAAAGTGATATCGGTATCCATCCGGTCACCAATGAGCATGGTCGCTCCACGGCAAAAACCGGAGATTTCCAACAGCAGTTCCATAGCTTCGGGAGCCGGTTTTCCAAAAATACGGGGCTTCACTCCCGAACAGGCTGCGATGGCCGCGAGAATCGCTCCGGCACTAGGTGATAAACCGGCTTCGTCCGGATAGGTCTGATCCGGATTGGTTCCAAAGAAATCAGCACCTTCGAGAATCGCCCTCATCGCTGTCTTCATTTTTCTATAAGAGAATTCCCGGTCTAACCCCACTACCACACAATCAACGTCTTTTCCAGTCAACAGATTATCTGTCAACACCATTCCCGCAGCAATGAGTTCTTCGGTTAACCCATCTTCCCCGATAACGTAAATTCGGGCACCGGGTTTTTCTTTCTTCAGATAATAAGCAGTGATCAGAGAAGAATGAATAATTTCTTCCTCTTTCGCCTCAATGCCCATCCTGGAAAGTTTTGCGACATACTGTTTTCTGGTCAATGCCGAATTGTTGGACATAAATACAATCCGGCACCCTGCCCGACGAAAAAAATCGATACATTCCGGGCTTCCGGTGATCGGTTTTTGACTGCGGTAGATCGTTCCGTCCATATCCAACACGATATTCCGGAAGTGACGATCGCGGAAAAACATCTCTTCCCTTGTGCTCCTTTTTGCGTATAATACGCGTATGCCTGACGTTTGGTCACGTGAGAGGGAGGTTGGAATCATCGAGAAGCCGGCTCTCAAGTTAGTCAATATTACCAAATCATTCGGGGAAAATACAGTCCTGAAGGACTTGAACCTGGCAGTCCAACCGGGAGATATTTTCGGGTTTTTGGGGAATAACGGATCCGGAAAAACAACCACGATTCGCATTCTTTTCGGTTTAATACGCCCATCCCGTGGCTATTTTCAGGTCTTTCAGCATATCTGTCCCCGGTCACTCAACCAAGCCAAAAAAATCATGAGTGGCTTGGTCGATAACCCGGCATTTTATGACAATTTGAGTGGGCGGGATAACCTGAGGATTTTTTCATCACTGGCTGGGTACCGGCCAACCCTCCAGGCGCTCGAAGAAACCGCCGAACTGGTCGGCGTCTCGCACATGCTCGCCAAGCCGGTTCGGACCTATTCCAACGGCCAGAAAAAGCGGCTCGGCATTGCCCAAGCCCTGCTTCCCCAACCACAACTGATCGTCCTCGACGAACCAACCGCCGGCTTGGATCCAATCGGCGTGAAGAATATCCGGGATTTGGTCATACACCTGAACCGGGAAATGAATATGACAGTTTTCCTTTCTTCGCATGTGCTTTCGGAGGTTCAGATCACCTGTAACCAGGTGGCCATCATCCATGAAGGCAGAATTTTGAAGCACAGCGCAGTGGACGAACTCCTTTCTGTCTCGCTGTTCCGGATGAAGGCCCTCCCGGAGGAAAAAGTGGCTGCCTTCCTCTGTGAACACCGTCTTATCTTCCGCCAGTCGAACGGTTTCTTCCTGATACAGACTTCTGAGGATCTGGTTCCTCCCTTGATCGAAGCCTTGAGCAACCGTGACATCAGTATTTTTGAAATTTCACCTTACCGGATGAGTCTGGAAGAAGTCTTTCTGGAAACCATCGCAGGAGAGGGACATGAGCGTCCTGATAATTGAGATCAAAAAAGTGAAAGCCAACGCCCGGACCTATCTGGGGATTCTCATACTTTGGGGGTTGGGTGTGCTTATTGGGATTAATGTATGGCACAATCCCCAACTCCTTCCTCTAAGGTACCTCGGTTTCCGTTTAAGCGGTCTCTATGTCCCTGGCCTGACTCTTTTTCCACTGGCTCTGATCGGTCCGATAGTGACCATCCTTATCGCTGGAGAAACCATTGCTGGAGAACGGATCAAAGGTACCCTGCGAATGACGCTGGCCCGGCCGGTATCCCGCCGGGACGTCTTCTTGGGAAAAATCGCCTTGGTCGTTCTCTATGCCGTCTTCATCGTGTTTTCCACGCTCCTGGTTACGGCGATCCTTGGGATCCTCTTGTTCGGTGCCGGTGATGTCATCATGCCGGCCGATCTAGGGAATCTCTCCAGTGGCTTCTATAGTCTAGAAAGTGGGGAGGCCCTGGTCCGGCTCCTCCTGGCTGGTACGGCAGTATCCATCTATATTATCGCCTATGGTTCGATCGCGCTCTTTTTTTCCTCATTCCTCAACCATTCCCTGGCCAGTCCGATTTTCACTCTAGTTCTGACCGCCACGTTCACCGTTCTGGAAAACCTCGAATTCTTCAAACCCTTTTCCCCGTATCTGATCACCCACCACTTCTTATACTGGCAAAACTTCATGATTGAGCAAATCAACTGGACCGGATTTACCGGATCACTAACTATTATAGCTCTGTACATCGCTGCCTGCTTATGCTTCGGAGGGATAATTTTTCAATGGCGGGACGAAGTGTCCTGACCATCAGCAGATATCGCACCCCACCTCCCTCCGCTGAAAGGATGGACCAGTGATTAACTTTCAATTTAACGGGGTGGCTTCCAGTGACCTTTCTTAGAGAACTCGGATACCTGTCCAGACGGCGCTTCACCCGAAGCTTGGGTATCGATCCGAGACGGCAACAAGCTTTGACGGTCGCCCGAATTATTTTTTCCGGGGAAAACATCCGGTTACCCGTTCTGTTTGCGAACTATCCTCAACGGGAAAACGGAAAAACTTATCAGTCCCCTGCCGGTCCCTCTTTTTCGAAGGTATCCCTCTCTCCGCAAGACGGGCATTTTTTGGGCTTGCATCGGCTTTCCTTGGAAAAACCACACTCAGAACAGTGCCATTCTCCCATGATTGACCTCCTCTTAAAAAGAGATGCTTTAAGACTTGGACCCCCGATACATTATTAATGATTCTTTGATCAAAAAAAGGCAATACTGAGTCTACCCCCACCGCTTGAATTCATCAACCATTTGGAATGCCGGCAGCGTCATCCCGGTTATGCAATCCGCCGATCCACTCAATTGCCGTTCCTTCCGGGGTTCGAAGAGGCCGACGGTTTTTGTCGGGGGTCATGGCCTGGCTGCTATGCTTTTTGACAATGAATCCAAAAGCACCCCAAAGCAGATCAGAACTGGCAACCAGGATATTATCCAGATCCCAGATGAAAAGCCTGTACGTTTTTTCGTCCATCCTGATCAAGGAGGGTATCGATTGTATCAATCAGCCGGTCCATGTCCCGATCGAGCCCGATACTGATCCGTAAGCAATCCGGTAGACTTGGAAAATAGCGTACCATGATTTTTTCCTTTTTCAGTGACTCATAGAGTGAGGCCAGGCTCCTCCCTTCTTTTCTCACCAAAACGAAGTTGGCCTGGGAGGGGTACACATAAAACCCCCGTTCTTCCATAGCCCTGCTGAAACGGTCACGGGTCGCCCGGATCGCCTGAACATTGCACTGCATCGCATCCAGATCCCCGAGGGCAGCGATTGCGGCGATTTGCGACAGATTGTTAACGTTGTAAGAATCCTTAATTTTCAGTATACCCGAAAGCAACTCCGGTTGCGCGAATAGGAGACCAACCCGTAGACCCGCAAAGGAGAAAGATTTGGACAATGTTCTGGCCACCAGTAGATGTGGATAACGGAAGAGAAGAGGCAAGGCGTTGTACGGAGCGAAATCGGCATACGCCTCGTCAATCAATACCGGACAATCGGCGGATTCCAAAAGTCGGACCAGGATGTCCTGAGAAACGACTGTTCCGGTTGGGGAGTTCGGATTACACACGACCTTGAGATATGAGGAAGTGTTCAGAAAGCGTTCCGGCAATGTAAAGTCTTCCGGAAAAGGAATTTCAACCGGCTCAGCCTCCTGAATCTGAGCCAGTGTCCGGTAGAGTGAATAGGTCGGAACCGGATAAGCCACCTTGTCACCCGGGTTGAGAATAACTCGGAAAACCAAATTGAGTAGTTCATCGGAGCCGTTTCCTACGGCAATCCATTCCGGAGGCACACTATAAACCTGAGACACCGTATTCCTGAGGGCATCGCACAGAGGCGGTGGATAACGGACGATGGCCTCTGAAAGGAGGCTTCCCCGGAGAGCCTCGCAAACCCGCAAGGAAGGAGGAAAGGGATTTTCGTTGGTGTTCAGCTTGAGGTATTCCCGAGTATCGGGTTGTTCCCCGGGAACATAGGCACTCATTTTCTGAATCGCTTCTCTGGCATATCTCATGGCTGATTCCTTTTTCCTGTTTGTTTAAGAATTTGTGTGTTCCGCCCACTGGGATCATGGAGAGTAAATACATCGTACAGATTCCGGAAGTTTCCGCGAAAATCCAATCCGTATCCCACCACGAAAACATCCGGAATTTGGAAACAGGCATAATCTATCGGAACATCAGCGATTCTCCTCTCCCGGCAATCGAGAAAGGCGCAGGTCTTGATACTGGCTGGACGGCGGCTTTCAATCACCTTAATCAAAAAATTCAATGTCAACCCTGTATCCACGATATCTTCGACGATTATAACGTGCCGATTGTATACCGGCTCATTGAGATCTTTTTCGATTTCCGCTTTCTGAAGTCCCATCTTAAAATTAGATAAAGACATGAAATCGAGATCGAATGGAATCGCGAGCTGCCGGGTAATGTCGACAGTAAAATACACTGCGCCGCGTAAAATCCCGATCAGGATCGGCCGGCGGTCTCGGTAATCCTCAGCGATCGCGATGGCAATTTCCCGGACTCGTGTTTCAATTTCCCCACGGGTGAAGACACGCTGTCCCAGGCGGGTATCCACATCAATGTTCCTCGACACCGAATTTACTCAGTAAATGGCTGTAGTCTCTGGAATAAATCACTTTCACCTTGACCTCGGGGTACAATTCTTTCAGTCTCCTGACTTTTCGGTTTTTTTTCCAGACTAGCTTTTGCCTTTGCGTCGTCAATTCAATGAAGAGATCAAAATCGGGAAGATAGAAATCAGGCGAGAAGGCTTCGACGACATTTCCCTCTCCGTCCCATTCTAAAGGAAAGGTCCGGGGCTCATAAAGCCACCTAATACCGTAAAAGTTCAGTATCCGGGCAAATTCGCCTTCGGAGGGATGTGAAAACAGGATCTTTTTCCTGACCAGGTCCTGACTCCGGGGACGAAGCTCCTGCCCCATTCCGGTGTCCGGCGCTTCTCTGGAGCCCTGAATAGCTTTCAGAAATAATTCTCCGGCTTCCGGGAGGTCATACCAAGCCGTGTTTAAGACGATATGATAAAGGCAGGGATTGCGCCAGTCCACCCCAAGAAACCGGGAGTGAAAGCGTTCCCGCTGCTGATCTTGTTCCGCCAGGATCCGCGACGCGGTGACTGAATCCTGGTTATACTTTTCCATAATCCGGCGGATCCGGATCTCCGGAGAGGACACGACCAGGGCATGAAAGGTGTCCGGCATGTTGTCAAAAATCTTTTGTCCCCCCCTTCCCAGGAAGAGTACCGGACGAGTAGCGGATAATTCAATGATCAGCTCACGTACTTCCCTAAGCCATTCGGTTATACTGTTTTGATCGTCGATCGTTTCGGGGAAGCCTTTTCCTCTTTCCCGGACCAACTCGTCTACGCGCTCCCGGCCTATGAGTTGAAAGTCCATTTTTTGGGCGATGTAATCGGCTATTTCATCTCCCAGGCTCTCTGTTTCACGGGAAATAGTTACCACGACTATCTTTTTCACCTTCGACAAAGCACCCCACTTTTTCTTATTATATCGGAGCTTTTCCTGGAAATATAGAGCGATGAGGAAAGAGGATTAGACTTATACCGCTTCTCGGTAGTCCTTCGAGTTGGCAATCTTATTTATGCCTTAGCAATCATTTACATGTTATCGCAAAGAACATTCACTTCAATCGTTCGGGGGGGGACTTGTATGAGGATATTCCCAGCCGGTAAAGTTGCCGCTTGGACCGTTATTACTCTGATTTTTTTCATCGTTCTTACTGCGGCCATAGGTGTCTTGGCTCGGGAAAGAACTTTATTTATCGATAAAACAGCAGATAATGTTTTTTCACCCCTGAAAAATTTTCTCATTACCGTACCGACTTTTGACCTTGTCGACTTCGGAGATCTGCCGTTTCGGCAGCAATTAGGCCTAACCGATTTGCTGAATTATCCCGATCCTGATTATGATTTTTTATTCTATGGCTACGAACGGGATGATCTTCTGTTTTTCGAGGGGCATGATTCATTCCGATCCCAAAAAATATTGGGAATGGTCAGGAAGAGAAACGAACACGCGTCGATGATCGATGAGATTATCGCACATCTGAGTCGTTTCTTCGGACTGCACCGGGAAACAAAGCTGCTTTTTTCACGCCGGGAACAGGATATAAGCCGCATTATTCTGTCCACACTTGACGGGAAAGAACAAGCCGTCCTCTTCAGTCTGGAAGATGGGAACATCAGCGACCTGTGGATGAGTCCGGATACCCGCTCGGTAGTTTTTACGACCGACCTGCATTATATCTATGAAATATACCGTTTCAACCTTGAAACAACGGACTTGCGGGAATTGGCCGGCGGATACAAGAGTAACCGTTACCCTTCTTCTTTGACCGACCAGCGGGAAATCATTTTTTGGTCCAACCGAAATGGCAGGAACGATCTTTACCAGATGAATGACGACGGCTCGGTTCAGCGACTACTTTATAGTTCCACCTACCCGCTGCGCGAACCGGCCGCCTCCTCCGATGGGAGACTCATCGCTTATTGCGTATTCCGCAATGGACAGTGGAATCTCCAGGTTTACGATACCCTGGAGATGGGAAGCCGGATGGTTCCTTTCGACGGAAACGTTTCCCATCCCCGTTTTTCCCCGAACGGTAAGCAGCTTATTTTTGTCGGCGAAGCCTCAGGAAATTATGATTTATTCGTTTTCGACCTGTTTCACGATAACATACAGCGCTTGACCTTCGACTCTTTCCCCAAGGAGTATCCCTCATTCTCGCCGGATGGACAGTGGGTCACCTATGCGGGGAGGAAGGAGGTCGGTTGGGATATTTTCCTTGTTTCGCCGGATAACCACATCGTCCGGCGCGTGACCTCATGCAGGGCCGATGACCGTTTTCCCAGCTTCACACCGTTTCCGGTGTATTGAGAACCAAGATTCATTCTTTCCTTTTCTTTGACGAAAGGAACGTGTACAATGAGGATTATGAGAAATAGTGTATCGGCGCACAGAAAGGGTTTTGTTCTGATAATTACCTGTATATTGCTGCTGTCCCTTCCAACTGTGGCCTTCGGGTCATTTCGTCGAGCACCCAATGTCCATCTATTCAGCTTGGACGGTAATACTTTCGAATTGATAACGACAGATAGACCCGTTATCGTATTTTTTCTATCACCACAGTGCCTCTCTTGCCTTCCGTATCTGGCTAAGTTGAAGATGATGCGTGATATGAACCACGTGGATATTATTCCGGTTTGCGCCGGTTGCAATTGGCGAGAAGTGCAGCGATTGAACGATTCATTCAGCCTTGATCTGGAAATTTTTATGGGCAAAACAGATTTACGCCCGGAATGGGGGGTATGGACGTATCCAACGTTGTTCCTGCTTGACCAAAACCTGCGGATTGTTGACAAGTGGGAAGACGCCTTCGATCTGAGTCGCCTCGAAAGACAAATTGCACAGATCAACGTTTCTCCCACCGGGAGAGGAAACAAGCGGGATAATCGTTCGCCCACCTCGCCTTGTCCGGAGATCGCCTGTTATTGAAACAAACCGATATCGACCGGCGGTCCCGAGGATTTCCTCGGGCATCAACCAACTTACCAGAAAGAGTTATCCGTTGCCTGAACTGGCCCGAATCCTCACGCCTTTCCACAATATAATTTTTGCTCTCAAAGAAACCGGGTATAACTTGGATAGCCTTCCCAACGAAAATATTGCTTTCGGTTGCATTAATCACTTGCCGCCGCTTACGAAAAAGATTTCCCGAAGTCATTTTCTGTCTCGAAAAAACGATATTCCTAATACGAGAAATCGCCTTTCGCCAGGCTTCAGAACTCGTGGTCTTCCTCGCGATTTGAACCGGGAAGTCCGTCTATGAGGACATCAGAAAGCACTTGGCCAAGAATTACTTATTGCAGTAGAATCAGTTTTATGATCAATTTACAATCCGAAGGGTAACAGTGAGCCGGCGATGATCCTATATCTCGACTGCTTTTCCGGAATCAGCGGGGATATGTTCCTGGGAGCCCTGTTCGATCTGGGTCTTCAAAAAGAGCCGTTCTGTGAACGCATGGCCGAACTGGGTATTCCCTTCGATATTTCGGTGAAAAAAGTCAAAAAAGGTTTTATTCAGTCCACGCTGGTCGAGGTTTCTGAACGGGACGCCCATAGCGTTCCTTCCCAACCTAGCCACTATCCGCCCCACCGTCGGGCAGTGGACTTGATCGATATCGTCAATAAAAGCGCCATACCCCTGCCTATTCGGAATCAAGCTGTGAACGCTTTGTGGGCGATCGCCCGAGCGGAAGGAAAAATACACGGGATTAACCCGACAGAGGTCCACCTCCATGAGTTAAGCGGCTTAGATACCCTGATCGATCTGTGCGGTGGATTCCTGGGGCTAGCTATGCTTGGTGTGACCGAAGTCTTCGCGTCACCCATCCCTACCGGCCGGGGATGGATCGAGACGGCGCATGGGCTGCTCCCGGTTCCCGCTCCGGCGACTCTTGAATTACTAAAAGGAATACCCGTATATCCCGGTGCAGTGGAAGGCGAGCTCACCACCCCAACCGGGGCCGCCCTTCTGACCACCATACCTTGTCGCTTCGATTTTTTACCTCCTCTGCGTATCGAACAGATCGGATACGGAGCCGGACAGAAAAATTTTCCCCAGCCCAATGTTCTGCGTGCTGTCCTCGGTCATTATTACCAGGCAATCGATACTTGTGAGAATATCATGATTGAGACCAACCTCGACGACATGAACCCTCAGATTATCGATTATCTCAGCGAATTGCTTTTCGAGGCGGGCGCCCTCGATGTATTTTTGACCTCAGTTTCCATGAAGAAATTCCGGACCGGATTTCGGCTTTCGGTTCTGGCAACCCCGATATGCGCTGATGCCCTGCAAGCCCTCATTTTCCGGGAAACAAGCACTCTTGGATTACGGTCTTACCGCGTTCAAAAAATCTCTCTACCCCGCCGGGTATCTACGGTGGAAACACCCTGGGGGCCGGTCCGGGTCAAAGTATCAGAACGTGAGGGAAGAAGACACGTGACCCCCGAGTATGATGACTGCAAAAGCATCGCCCGGGAATCTGGAATACCGATTCTGGAGATCATGCACCAGGTGGAGGGGATAACAGAAAAAACCCTTACGGGGGAGGGAAATCCTCCCCCGTAAGGGGAAGAATATTACTTTCAAGTAGCGCTTAAGCGTCCGGATACCTTCTTTTCATAAAGGGACAGGGAATCCCGCAGCAGCTTTTCGCCTTCCTTCTGAGTGAAATATTTAACTCGGATTCGCTGGTCCAGAAGCCAAGGCCATCGGGATGTCCTCTCTTCCAACGGCATGTGCCGGACCATGAACATTCCAGCTTCCCGATAGGCTCTTCCTTTCATGGCAACAACCTCCCTCCATCCTATCTTCTAACCTTGATTTTGCTGCAAAAACTCATTTCAGCGAGGCCGCGTTGCCATCAACAGCACCTCATCTGGCATTTTCTCACACGCATCAATGACCAGGTCTGGTTGCAGTGATGCTGAAAAGGCCGTCCTTGGCCTTTTTACTGCGAAAATGCGGTGATTTCGGCGGCTGATTTAGGCAACTCAGGCCCAGGCTTCCTTCGTTATTTTGCAGCAAAATTACTTATTGCAGTAGAATCAAGCTTATTATTTAACGGCGAAAATCCACAGGTTGCCAAGGATCAAGCCGAAAATAAGGATGCCGTTTGCGAGCCGCCGGCGCCGACATCAACTCATGGAAGCGATACTGCTGAACGGTCTGACTCCTGAACATCCGAGCGATTGAGGAAGGCTTAATATCCTCCTCCGGTAGCATCGGGAGAATCTTCCTCTTCCTCATGAGTTCTTGTAGTTCTTTATTCATGGTGGCCTTTTTCCTCCTGTTTTCCAAATGATTCCCGCATTGTCGTATCGGCTTTCAGGTTTTGCAGGGAAAAGTAATCCATGAATCCCATTTTTCCTTCCCGAAGGGCCTGAGCAAGAGCAAGGGGCACCTCGGCTTCCGCATTTACCACCTGAGCCTGCTTTTCCTGGGTGAAGGCCTTCATTTCCTGTTCCTGGGCAATGGCCATGGCCCTTCGTTCTTCAGCCTTGGCCTGCGCAACCCTCTTGTCCGCCTCGGCTTGGTCGGTCTGGAGCCGGGCACCGATATTCTGTCCGACATCGATATCCGCTATGTCGATCGAAAGGATTTCAAAGGCGGTTCCGGAATCGAGGCCTTTAGCCAACACCGTTTTTGAAATAATATCAGGGTTTTCCAGAACACTCTTATGAGAGAGGGAAGAACCGATAGTCGTAACGATCCCTTCCCCAACCCGGGCAATGACGGTTGCCGCGCCCGCGCCACCAATTAACCGATCGATATTGGTTCGCACGGTCACCCGGGCTTTCACCTTCAGTTCGATCCCATCTTTGGCCACCGCCGACACCGAGGGCGTCTCGATGATTTCGGGAAGTACGCTCATCTGGACCGCTTCCAGAACATTGCGTCCAGCCAAGTCGATAGCGCACGCTCGCTGAAAGGAAAGGGGAATGCCGGCTCGTTCGGCGGCAATCAACGAAATGACTACCCGGTCGACATTTCCTCCAGCCAGGTAATGAGCTTCCAAAGGACCGATGTCCAGGTCAATATCCGCCTTCCTGATCTTTATGAAGGGTATGATGATGCTAGCCGGGGGAACCCGGCGAAGGCGCATACCGATCAGGGTAAAGATCCGTACCTTCACTCCGGCGGCCAGGGCGGAAATCCACAGCCCGATGGGAACCAGGTAAAAAAAGGCAATCACGGCAATCAGGATGATCACCGTTATCAAGATAGAACCGAGATCATACATAGTGTTTACTCTCCTCTCTCTGGACGAACAACAATCCGATTTCCATGTACCTCAACGACCACCACGGTTTCACCGGTGGAAACGAAATCGCCCTGACTGACGACATCGTACCGTTTACCATCGATTTCCATAATCCCGGAGGGACGAAGCACCGTCACTGCCCGTCCGGGCTTTCCAACCAGGGTCCGGTAATTCAATTTTTCTTCTTCGGGAACCACCCTATCCTTTAATTTTTTGTAAAGACCAATCCTTTTCCAGATTGGATTATCGGGCAAGAGAGTTAAAAACACCAAAAACACTCCCGCAAGCAAGGCGATGTAGAAAAAGAGCTGTCCAAAGACAACTTCCGGAAGCAGAATCGTGGTGGTTCTGAGAACCAGGTACAGCGAAACGGTCAATGAGGCGATGCCGGATATACCGGCCACACCAAACCCGGGAAGGACCAGAAGTTCGATTGCCAGAAGGATGATGCCCAGCAGAAAAAGGAGCAACGGTTCCCAGCCGGCCAGTCCAGCCAAAAATCGGCCTCCAAAAAAGAGGATCAGAGCGGTAACTCCCACCGCACCTGGAAAACCAAATCCTGGGGCCATCATTTCCATGAAAATGCCCCCAAAGGCAATCATAAGGAGGATGGGAATAATCGTTGGATGAGTCAATATACGGGCCAGAGTTTCCGACCAGGATGGCTCGACCGTAACCACTGGAGCGGAAACTCGGAGAAAGTCCAGGACCTCCTGGCGGTTGCGGGCAACGCCGTCCGCCGCCCCATGTTCCACAGCCTGGGTTGCAGTCAAGGTGAGAAGTTCACCGGCCTTGACCAGGCCAGGGATCTCCACCCCTCGATCCACCATGGCTGCGAAAATTTCCGGGTCCCGTCCCCGGGTTTCGGCCAGGGCTTCGATCTGGGCACGTATAGCGGAAACCATCTTGGGATCCGGCCCTTCCGCTTCCTCCAACCCCCCCCGCGGTTCCGCCGCTCCAATGCTGGCATCGGGAGACATAATGATGATCTCCGCAGCCAAAGCAATGAACACTCCGGCAGACCAGGCCTTGGAGTTGATAAAGGCAACCGTTTTCAGAGGTGAGCGGAGAATGGCATCCTTGATGAAGAGCATAGCATCCACCCGTCCCCCGAAGGTGTCGATTTCGAAAATCACCATTTCCGCCCCCGCTTGCTCGGCTTCCTGTAGGGCACGGCGGGCAAAGCTGGCCAAGCCCCATTCCACTGCACCGAAATCGGGAACATCCTTAAGGGGAACCCAATAAACGGGCGATTGGGCTAATAGGGATACTGGAACAAACAACAGGAACATCACGATAAGCAAAACAACCGGAAGTGCTTTGGTGATAGCTCGTAGAACAAATCCAAAACCACAAGTAAAGCTTTTCATGTTCCTATTATTAGCAATACCCCTCCCCATTGTCAAGACAAAAAAATGGGTTTTGTTGTCAACAAAATGGGTTGTATTTGGTGGATTAGCCTGTAAACATCTCCATCGTGGTTATTATTATTGCGAGCTAATGTCAAATGTTGGGTATGACCCATCAGGCGGCGTCTTTTTTCCGGCGAACTCCCTCAACGAATA
>DATIKP010000031.1 GCA_035477455.1 Atribacteraceae bacterium | reverse complement strand
AAGTGATACTGAACCCAGAAATAATCTCCCCTTTCGTTATACCACTTGAATGTATGGCTACTGTAGCCATTCATGTGCCGGTAAGTAGCCGGCGTCCCTCGATCGGAAAAAAGAATGGTGACCTGATGAATGGATTCGGGGGTCAGGGAAAGAAAATCCCAAAACATATCCGCATCCGGAAGATTGGTTGCCGGATTCCGCTTCTGGGTGTGGATGAAATCAGGGAATTTCAGCGGATCACGGATAAAGAAAACCGGAGTATTGTTCCCCACTAAGTCGTAATTGCCTTCCTCGGTATAGAACTTGACAGCAAAACCTCGCGGATCGCGGGCGGCATCGGCTGAACCACGCTCACCGCCAACGGTAGAAAACCGGACAAAGACTTCGGTGCGCCTCCCCACCTGCGAGAGAAATTTCGCCCTGGTATACCTGGTGACATCGGCGATAACCTCAAAATAACCGTACGCCCCGGCGCCTTTGGCGTGCACCACCCGCTCGGGAATGCGTTCCCGGTCAAAATGGGCCAATTTCTCCAGTAAGTGCACATCGGACATAAGCACCGGCCCCTGACTGCCTGCCGTAAGGCTGTTTTGGTCGTCGGCTACGGGGATTCCAAAAGCGGTTGTGAGTCTTTTGTTTTCCTCTTTCACAATAAACCTCCTCTCGTGGAAATAACCGGCCTATGGCAATTGGACATCTGGTTTGGCGGAAAGGGTTGGTTGCTTCCTTTCGTATTTCTTTTCCCCACTGTCCGGACAGACTCTGCCGCTGGCACCGAATTCCTCATGACGCACCATCAAACAATGGGCAGAGAGTTTGATCCAATTATTTCCGGCATTCCCAACCTCCCTTCCTTGTCTGACTGTACCCTGGAAGCTCTTCGTCTTCCTGCCGTACCCCCACAGTCCCGCCTCTTCTGCTCATCCGTCATGAGTAATAGAGGTTGGACAAGGCAGTTGGTAAGATACCCCATCCATCCCGCATATCCTATCCAATATCAGTATAACAGATAGCCTACACTTGAGTTCGTAATTTCCGATCTTGAAAACTGTCAAGCGCGAACTTTTCTTGACATATGCCGGAGAATTTACAGTGTTTCGCCTCCCAGCGATGGGAAGAAATGGCAATGAAATTTATTCTTCATGGCCGAAAAACGGTCGTCGGTTAGCCCAATCTTCCTATGGAAAGGAAACTTTTGTGCAGTACCGGGATTTCATACAAAGAACCGGACCAGAAAACGATACCTGGAGGACCGGCGGGAGAAATTCAGCCAAGCGTTAGCCGCTTGGCTGATCACCGGCTCCTACCTGATGCTCCCAATGTTTCCGGAAACCACAGAATCCAAATCCCCGGTCCGCATCGGAGTATTCACTCAACGGGCATTGAACGCACACTCACACCGTAGGATCTCGCCGATATAATCCCCGTCTTTACATTCGCAGAGGCTCAACAGGTGTTACACAAAGGGAAGATGAAGTTTTATATTTCATAAACGGAGGGTAACGATGGAAGGTACCGAATCGCTTAAACAAAAAATTTTGATCGTAGACGACAGCCCTACGAATTTGATGATGCTATCTGAAAGCCTGCAGGCGGATTATGAATTATTGGTCACAACCAGTGGAGAGTCCGCGTTGGATAAAGTGGCATCCAATCCTCCCAACCTCATTTTACTGGATATCGTGATGCCGGGCATGGATGGCTATGAAGTCTGCCGACGACTCAAGGAAAACAAGGAGACCCGTAATATCCCAATTATTTTTATTACGGCAAAATGCACTGAGGAAGACGAGGTCAAAGGTCTAATCTTGGGAGCGGTCGATTATATCTCCAAACCTTTCAGGCTACCGATTGTCAAGGCCAGAGTCAGGACTCACCTTGAATTGAAACGGAAATCCGACATCCTCGAGAACATCTCCAACCGGGATGGACTAACCGGTCTTTACAACTGGAGACAGTTCGACACGGTCGTCGGGAATGAATGGAAACTGGCAACCAGAGGCGGCCGACCACTTTCGATCATTCTGCTCGACCTTGATTATTTCAAACTGTACAATGATAATTACGGGCACCTCTCCGGTGATGAATGTTTAAAGGCCGTTGCACACGTCCTGTCGAAGGCTCTAGAGAGGGCCTCTGATTTTGCCGCCCGTTACGGGGGGGAAGAATTTGTCGTCGTTCTCCCGGACACCGCTCTCGATAAAGCATTTCTCATGGCCGAAAAGATTCGCAAAGAAATCGAGGACTTAAAAATAGAACACAAATATTCCCCAGTCTCACCGTACGTTACCGTCAGCGTCGGAGTCGTTTCGACCATACCGCCGCAAAAAACCGACTACCGCATGCTTCTGGAACTGGCCGACAATGCCTTATACGAAGCCAAAAAATCCGGACGCAACCGTGTGCGGCACCAGCAATGCCAAGCGGGCAACAATTCGATAGGTCAACCCCATAACCAGTGAAGATCCCACCTGAAACACGC
The DNA here is from genome assembly GCA_035477455.1 of Atribacteraceae bacterium. Lineage (NCBI taxonomy): Bacteria > Pseudomonadati > Atribacterota > Atribacteria > Atribacterales > Atribacteraceae > Atribacteraceae bacterium. Next base: position 837 of record DATIKP010000031.1, on the reverse strand, counting down.
ACTCATCCACCCATCCCACGTACTTATTCCTGTTTCTCCTGTTCCTCGCTTCTTCCCTTCCGCCCATTCGAGACAGAAGGAATCCCTACGGTATGCAGCTTACTGTTCGTAGCATCCAACGTAATTCAGTTGTAACGAGTCTTCAACCGGGCTTTACTGTTTCACGGCTCCCAACGACAAACCACGGATGATATACCGGTTGGCCAGGAGAGTGATGACAAGCGGGGGAATCATGATCACCATGGAACTGGCGGCAATGTCCCAGTATTGGGGACCCCGTAAGGTGGTCAAACCGGCCATTTGGATGGGCAGAGTTTTGGCGCTCTGAAAAGTCAAGGTCAGGGCGATCAGAAACTCGTTCCAGGCAAAAATGAAGGAAAACAGGAAGGACACCGCGATCCCGGGAATGGATAAGGGAATGACGACCTTATATAAAGCTTTCCAGCGTGAACACCCGTCAACCAAGGCTGATTCTTCCAGTTCTTTGGGGAGGTCGGCAAAAAATTCCTTTACGATCCAGGTAATCAAGGGAAGGTTCATCACGCTATAGACCAGAATCAGGCTGACGACTCTGTCCATGAGTCCAACGGTAGTGAATAGGAGAAAAAAGGGCATAGCCAAGGCCACCGGAGGAAACATTCGTTGGGACAGGATGAAAAATGCGATGTTGTCGTTCGTCTATCTTCGATAGGTAAATTAAGGTGGTTAGGCGGTCGTCTCTAAGAATCCCCAACACTTTTCTCTGTTTTACCTCGCTTACGGTGTGCACCAGCTCCTGGTGTCTGAAGCAGTGCTCATCGATGCCCAAACATATCTCATCCTCATCCTGTATGAAGC
>DATIKP010000030.1 GCA_035477455.1 Atribacteraceae bacterium | reverse complement strand
GGGCAGGATCGGTCTCCAAAACCGGTGAAAGGGGATGAGCCGGGTAGTGCATCAGTTGCAGGCGGTTTCTGACCACTGAAGAGGGAATTTTTCGGTAACGGAAGGTTTCTCCCACCGACCCTGCCGCAGTGGAATATCGCGGCTGAAAACCAGCCTGGGTCAACTGCCTCTTGATCGTCTGGTTTATTATGCGCGGCGAGAGTTCCATCGGACAGGCGTAGACTTCACACAAGCCGCACTCACTGCACAAGAAAGCGTTCTGTATGACCTCCTGGGGAATATCGAGCCCCAGGTTGATCTGTCTCATTATTTTATGGGGAAGCAGCGGATGGCCCAACAGATATCTCGGACACAGCTCTGTACAGTAAGTACACTGACAACAGGCCGCTTTGCTCTGTTTGACGATGAAGGAGAGGGGGAGGGTTCGCTTGCGCACCAGCGAGTGATCCCGGGGCAGCACGATCAACCCGGCGGTGGTCTTGGTCACCGGAGACAACGGGTCGAACTCGATCGTTCCCATCATCGGTCCTCCCACCACGAGACAATAATCTTCGACGGTAGGACCGCCACACAACTCAATAATCTCCTGCATGGCCATACCGAGCCGGGCCCGCACCACTGATGGTTGCCGGACCGCGCCGGCACAGCTGAGGGTTCGCCGGGTGACCGATTCGCCCTGGGAGGCCCGGTACACGTTGGCCAGCGTCTCCACATTGAGAACCAAGCATCCCACCGAGAGCGGGATATCACCCGGGGGTATCTGACGGCCGGCTACCTCCCAAACCAACAGGTGTTCATCTCCGGCCGGGTAATAATCATCTACCGGAAAGAGCCGCAGACCATCGCGCTGACCGATGATTTCCCGAAGACGATCAGCCAACCAAGCAGAATCCTTCTTCATGGCCAGGATCCCTGTTTCCGCTCCAGTGCTTTTCATGACCAAATCCAGTCCGCCAATGACCTTCTCACCTTCGTATTCCAACAGATACTTGTCATTGGACAAGAGAGGCTCGCACTCGGACCCATTCCCAATCACCATGGTCAAGGGACTTCTGATTTTTAAATGGGTGGGGAAACCGCCGCCGCCGGCTCCCACGACTCCCATGTCCTTCACGGCCTTTACCAAGTCCATGTCCCTTCGCTTCTCCCCGGTATATGAATTGAATGTTTCGCTTATTTACGAAAAACCACCTGGCCGTTTTCTTCAATCAGGTCAACGATTCCCACAATGACACAATCCACCGCTTTCTGGTGTGTCTCCCGGCTCTGACGTGCGGAACTTCCCTGCGAAACGAGAACCATTTCTCCATCTCCGGAACCGACCAGATCCAGACCTATCAGATGTTCTTCAGCTTTCTTTCCCTGGCTGTCACAGGGTTGGACAATCAGGTAGCGTAAACCGGCAATCCCGTCACTCTTCGTCGTACTGACAACCGTTCCGGTGACCTTGGCCAGAATCATCCGATATTCAACCTTTTCGAAAAACTGACTTCCCGTTCATTTCGATTTCATCCACGATGGCCACTACCGTGGCATCGCTTGGTTTGCCTTCGGTAACGGTGGTCATTCGAGAACTGCTCCCTCCCACAAAGAAAACAACTTCTCCTGTTCCGGCACCGACGCTGTCCATGGCTACCAGGTACTCACCTCTTCCTTCCTGAGTGGCGGGGTGAATCTTTTCCAGCAGTAAAAATTTTATCCCTTCCATCTTCGGTTCTTTGCGGGTTGAAACTACGGTTCCCACGACCCGGGCAAGAATCATGAATACAACTCACTCCTTTTTCTGAAACCCGGCAACTTACGCTTAGCCGTTTTTACCTTTTGCCGTCTTGCGACCCAGCGGAAGCGCCTCGTCGACGTTAGTATGAGGGCGGGGTATAATATGGACCGAAACCAACTCTCCAACCTTCTGCGCCGCGGCTTGACCGGCATCCAGCGCCGCCCGGACCGCCGCTACGTCTCCCCGGACGATGGCCGTGACGTAACCGCCCCCGGTTTTTTCGTAGCCGATAAGCTCAACCCGAGCCGCCTTCACCATCGCGTCGGAAGCCTCCACCATAGCGGCAAATCCTCTGGTTTCGATCATTCCCAAAGCATCCGAATACACATCCATAATCATCACTGCTCCTCTCCATTCGTTTTTTCCTTGAGATCAAGGCAGGCATCTTGCTTACGCTGCCCCTATGTGTTATTATTCCAACATAATTTTATTCAAAAATAACATATCACCTACCTTCTGTCAACGGTTGTGTCCAAAAATATTGTCCAGAAATTACCACAACAAAGATCAACCAGGAATCAATCTTTGATTCTCCTGAAGATAAAGTCCTGCCAACCGGTTCAGAATGGGAATAAATAAAGGATCCTATGGAATTATAGAGTGAGGAACGGAGCGAGACCGCGATAAATAATCCCGGATATGGGGCATCGTGAAAGCTTTCGGGGGGACCTGTCCTGCGAAAGTGGAGGGAAAAGAGGTGTTAAGTATCTAAACAAAAATGTGATTTATATCACAGTGTTGAAAAGAAAAGAGTGGTCATCAGTTGTATTTTGTGTGGCTGGAGGTTATCATTACTAAAATTATGATGAAAAAAAGAGAGCGAATCAACGTTATCACCAATGCTCTTTCTCTCAACGGAGCGGTTCGTATCCGCGAAATCTCCAAAAAACTGGGAGTGTCGGAGATGACTATCCGGCGGGATCTGGATACTCTTTCGCAGGAAAATATCGCTACCGTTATCCCGGGCGGAGCCATACTGAAAAAGGATGTTAGTCCTGAGTTAGACAATGAAAATTATTTAATCTCAACTGCTGAATCCCGCATGATCCGTGAAAAAATCAGGATCTGCCAAAAAGCGGCGGCTCAGGTGAAGCCAAACGATACCCTTATTATCGACACCGGCTCGACCACGGAGCACCTGATGGAATTCATTCCCCCGAGCGTTCCCCTCACCATCATCTGTTTTACCCTCAATATCCTGACCAAGGTCTGCAGTAATCCCCACTGGAAAATTATTTTTACCGGCGGGTACTTCCACGGCAACACCCTGATGTTTGAAAGTGCCGAAGGGATAAGTCTTCTGAAAAAAACCCGGGCCAACAAAGCGTTTCTCTCCGCTGCCGGAATCGAAAAAAAGTTGGGCGTCACCTGTGCCAACGCGTACGAAGTCGAAACCAAAAAAGCGGCTCTGGAGTCATCAGATAAAAGAATATTGCTGGCCGACTCATCCAAATTTCAAAAAGTCAAGATTGGATATTTCGCCGAACTGAAAGATTTCGATCTCATTATCACTGATTCCGGGATTCCGGGATCGTATGTCTCGTTGCTCCAAAACTCAGGAGTGGACCTGATTCTGGCGTAAGGTTCTTGTCACTCCAGGTTGGCGTGCCGGAGCATCATTTCCCGGTAGGCTTCCTCCCGGCGGTCATAGAGCAGGCTGAGAATACAGGCATCGAAAAAAAAGGACAGGGCATGTTCAAAGCGGGTCCCTCCGCCGCTGGAAAACAACTGAACGGAATCGGGACAGCGTTCCGGATGAAAAACCACTGTACAATCCGCTATTGTTTCCAACGGTGATCCGCCGTGCCCGATCAGCGAGGCGATCATCGCACCCTCCCGTTTGGCTTTTTCACAAAACAGGAGAAGCGAAGAGGTGGAGCCGGAACCGGAAGCGGTAACCAGGACATCGCCCTTGCGGATGGAAGGGCAATCTGGTTCTCCCACCAGGTGCACCTCATAGCCCATGTGCATAAGACGCATGGCGAATCCCCGAAGGACCAGGAAACTGCGTCCCCGGGCCCAGAAAAAAAGCCGCCTGTCTTTCCAGTCCTTCTCCATGGTGTCAATAAACCGCTGGGCCTCTTCCCGATCTATTGAATCCAGGAGGGCCCCGGCCTCCTGGATGATGATCCCCTTCGCCTCTTCAAACACCAGACTCATCGATATACCTCCTCATTTCCCGAGCGACCGCCAAAGGATTCTCCTGGGCGCTTAGGCCGGAACCGACTACCACTACCGCGGGTCGGAAGGCTTTAAGCACTTCACGAAGATTATGGAGATTGATTCCCCCCGCAACCATGATTCGTTCCGGAGGACTTGCGGTCAGAGGCAGCACCTTCCGGTGATCAAGGATCGTACCTCCCCGCTTCACGACATCAGTCGAGAGATGAAGACAGAGATAGTCCGGCAAGAGGTGGTCGATGAATTCTATTTTTGATTCGTCCCGCGGTGAAAGGTCGATGGTATCCACGACCATCTCCGCTCCGCTGTCCACGACACTTTGCTTGACCTCCGAAAGGGTGGCCTCGGAAGCCCCGGCTAAGACTGATACCATATCAGCTCCCGCTCTGACGGCTTCCAGCGTTTCCCACCGTCCGGCATCGACGATCTTGGTATCGGCGAAGATGGGTCGCCCTCCGCCGGTCCATTCCCGTACCTTGCTTACGACCGGTAGTCCGTGACAAACGATAAGCGGGGTTCCCACCTCGATGATGTCCACGACCTCTGCCAGCAAGCCACATAATTCCCTCGCCCGTGACAGGGAGAGAATGTCAAGAGCCAACAGAAGGCGGGTTCTCATCGCGCCCTCTCCTCCAGCAGGCGCATAACCAGGCCCGTCCAGACTTTGGGATAGAAATAGGAGGATTTTTGCGGCATGCGCTGGGCGTGAGCGACAGCTTGCTCGATATCTTCGATCGGAGTGGGCTTCATCACGAAAACCAGTTGGTAATGATTGTCCTCCCGGGCAACCGCATAAACATCCTTGGTACCCTTGAGGTAGTCGACGTTGTTCGCCTGCATGTCTTCATCGATGCCCAGGATTTTCTTCAAAATCAACTCATGAAGAATCGAGGTATCCAGATACCGGTTGACATTTTCCCGGCCCAGCAACCGATCCATCACCGATACCTCGCGTAGCGTCAAGGCCGCCCACACGTTTTGGGGCTTGATGTAGACCCCGAAGGTCCGCTTCGGTGAGCCTGCCAAAAAGTTTTCCATGGCTTCTTGGTCAGAGAAGGGAATGACCTCGCAGTAGGTCCGGCAGCGGTCCAGGAACCCCTCCAGGGTGTTTACGGGAAGGTCGTGGACCAGCCGATGAGTGGGGAGGACCAGGAGACCGGGGTTTTTCAGGTTGACGAGGGTCATCATCACCAGGTCTTCCGGTATTTCCTCAAGTGGATCGTCCAGTTTTTTTCTGATTTCCCGCCGGTACATCAGGCTGGTTTCATAACGATGATGTCCGTCGGCGATGATCAGGGTGCGGGGATTCATGACCCGCCGGACAGTGTTGATGTCCCCGGCAGCGGTCATGCTCCATATGCGGTGGCGGATCTCCTGACAATCGATAAAGTCGATCAGGAGATTTTCCTCTGTTTTGCTCTTTTCCAACAACCGCTCGATCTCGCCGGAAGCATCGTTGTAGATACCGAATATTTGTTCCAGGTTACCCCCGGTAACCTTCAGTAGCTCCAACCGGTCCAGCGAGTATTTGGGCATGGTTTTTTCATGGGGCATGATAATTTTTTTCTCGAATTCCTCCAGCCGTACCAAGCCCACAAAACCGGTCCGTACCCGTACGTCGTCTTCCGGGTTCAGGCGATAGATCTGCTCATAAATATAAAATGCCGGTTTTTCCTCCTGGATAATCTCTCCTCTGTCTATCCAGGAGCGGAAAAGCCGCGCGGCTTTTTCATAATTTCCGTTCGTCTTGCCCAAAGTGACATGAACGATATTCAAAGGGTCCTGTCTCAGTTTTTCCTGCAATCGCTCAGAAATCACATCATAGGGAGGGGCGAAAAGCGCACCGATCCTGTCTTTCCCGAATTTCTCCTCCGAATACCGGTATCCTCGAAATGGTTTGAGTACTGCCATCGCTAACCTCCTGTAAATACAGGCTGCGGCAGTTTCGCCGTTTAGGCTTTTAGGAAGGCCCAACGCGGTCATTGCTTTATCGCCTGACCTACCGCCTAATAGCTTACCGCCTCATCGCCTGCTTTATCATACCCGATGCTGTCCTCTCCGCCGACAGATTGACTCCTGTGTCTCATCCCTGCTCGCTTCCATAATTTATATGCGCGCTTGCGAAAATATCAGGGATTCGAAAAACATGTCCTGAAAATCAGCCCGACCGGAGAGCTCGATATATCGCGCTTCCCGAGCGAACCGTTCTGCCTGATCACGAAACTCAGAGGAAACCAGCGCTTTCTTCGCGCCGGCCAGAGAGGCATTTCCTACCGTTGTAACAACTTTCCCCGGCGGGATCAAGTCGACGGCTACGGCACTTGCTGGGTTTATGAAAGTACCAAAGGCGCCGGCCAGTACGACACGGACTATCGCCTCTTCATTCTTTCCCGCCTCTTTGAGCATAATCTTTCGGCCGGCATCGATCGCTGCCTTGGCCAATTGAAGTTGAGAAATGTCTTCCTGGGATATATAAATTAAAGGATCACGGCTTAGGGTAAAGGTTTTATGGGTCCCCTGCTGTCCTAAGTATGCTTCCAGACTTCCCCCGTTTCCCACCAGACGTCCGTTGGAATTGATCAATCCTTCCCGGACCAGGCAGGCCAGGGCATCGATAAGTCCTGTCCCGCAAATGCCATGCGGTGGCGCGTTGCCGATCGTAGAAATCTTAAGGGTCTGGCCTTCGCTTTCTACCCCGCAGATCGCTCCCAGTGCCGCCCGGCTTCCGAATTTAATCTGGGCGCCTTCGAAAGCCGGTCCGGCGGCGGTTCCGCAACATAAAATCCGGCCTCCCTCCACCAGGACGATTTCCCCATTGGTTCCGATATCGACATAGAGTAGACATTCCGGTTCCTCCAGCAAGCCGTGAGCGACTGCTCCGGCGACAATATCCCCGCCGACATAGCCGGCAACGGAAGGAAAAAGATAGACCTGGGCTTCGGGATTGGTGATCAGGTCAAGATCTGTGGCGCGCAATTCCATCGAATGGTTAAACACCGGCGCATATGGTGCCACACCAATCGAGAGCGGCGATACCCCAAGCAAAATATGCTCCATGATCGTATTCCCGGCAACGGTGATCGCAAAAATTCGCCCCGGATCAATCCCGGTTTGCTGAGATGCTCCCTGAACCAGATCATTAATGGTGCGGACAACCTGTTCCCGCAGGACCATGAGAGCGCCGTGATCCTCCTGAATGGCCCGCAGGCGGGAGATAACGTCTGCCCCGAAACCAGCTTGGCGATTCAGGGTTCCCGCCCGGAATACCGTACTTCCCGTCTCGAGATCCACCAATTCCACTGCAACCGTGGTCGTACCGATATCGACCGCCAAGCCCAAAAAAGGGTCTTTTTGAAGGCTTTTTCCAGTCCAGCGGACCATGTTCCGGTCAAAAACTATCTCAAAGGTTTGCGAGGCGCGGTCTTCAATCATGGAAATCCCTTGAAGAGACTGTACAGTCCATAACCGGGGGGCGTTTTGTCCGCAAAGGTGGTGCCCCAAAATATCCTGCAGGGAAGCCAGGCGATACAGGGGGGGCTTTTCCAAATTTACCAATTCGCGTCTGAGGGGAAGTTCTCCGATTTCCGCTTCCATTGTTTCCGTAAGAGCGGTCACTTTTCCGGACCGTGCCGGAGTGACATCAATCCGAAGATCGCCGGTGACTACAACTTGACAGGCCAGCCGACACCCTTCTCGAATTCGTTCCCCGAGATGCTTTCCCTCCTGGGAGTTCGGTTCGCTAACCTTTCCGGCAATTATCTTGACCACGCATTTTCCGCAGAGCCCAAGTCCACCACAGTAAGCCTCGATTTCGAGGCCTTCCCGCAGGAGCGCCTCCCACAGGTTGTCGCCCGGTTTGACCTCAAAGATCCGGTCCAAGCTCACTTCGTGAACAATGGGCATTCTGTCTCTCCTCCCCACGCCTCGGTTTCCATTCTCTCATACTGCAGGAACCCGGCAAATAAAAAGAGGGATCCATGAGAATCCCTCTCCTCTGATTGGATGGTATTGACCGGTCTTCCCAAAATATTATCCCGTTACTCCGCGATATCTGTCAATAGAAAACTCTCACCACCCTCACTCCTGGGTTTCTCCACGTTTAATCATCCGAGACTCTTGACCGGTTTTCTGCTTTCCCAATTCCTTTGGAAAAAACCCCAGACCTGCTCTTCAATCCTCTCCTCCAGCTTATCCTTCCGCAGAATCGATACTCTTTTTCCCAAAGTAATTGGAGAATGGCTACAGTTCGATAATCTCGCTGCGCACCCGGGAAAACACCTCACACCCCTCCGGGGTGACCCGAAAACCATCTTCCCAACGAAATCCATAGTCCGCACAGGTAAAGAAGGTATCCGCCATGAAAGCCATGTTCACCTGCAGGGGATAGTGGGAAGTGGTTTCCACCCAGGGTTTTTCCACTTCGATGATCCCCGCTCCATGACAGGGACCGTACAGGAAACACCGGGCATATCCATGATCTTCGTAATACCGGTAAAACTTATTGGCGATATCCTTAGCGACAACACCTTCCCGGATCCATTCATAGGTTTGGAGATGAGCGTCAAGTCCGAACTGGACCCGTTTTTTCATTTCCTCAGGCATTTTTCCGAAGATCACCGGCCGCCCCACCGACGAGGCGTATCCCCCAAACCGGGCCCCAATGCACAGTTGGATGAGTTGGCCTGATTCGATCCGGTCATAGGTCGGTCGTCCGATAGCGTTCCTGGTTTTTTGTCCGGCGAACACGTAGTTGGGAAACGCTTCACATTCCGCCCCGTGCTGATAGAGGAACCCCATCAGGAGACCAACGACTTCTTTCTCGGTCATACCTGGCTTCATCGTCTGGAGGAGGCTTTCCAGGGCCAGTTCGCTTATCCGGTGCGCCTCTTGCATCAGGGCGATCTCATTGGCGGACTTGACCATCCGCAGGTTACTGATAATCCATTCCGCCCGGACGATTTCCCCTCCCCGCCCCAGCGCTTCCTTTACCCCGTCCACCACCGGCTGGGGCAAGATAGCGTAGTCTCCCAAAGCCAGACGCTTGATCCCTTTTCCGCTGGAAATCTCATCAAAGATATCCCGAAAAGTCGCTATCGGGATATCCGGGTAGTCCGGTTCCGCCGACTCGCGGTAGGCCAGCATTTTGCGGATTTTCGGTATTTTACTGCGTTGCCGGGCAAACGGTTCAGCCTCCGGACCGATGAGCAGAATCGGCTCACCCTCCCGGGGCACGATCACCCCGGCCGTTTCAAATATCGGCCAATGATCGCTCAAATAGCGAACGGAGGCCTGGTCGGCCTCGTTGGAATGGACCAGGTAAGCATCAAAGTCATTCTCGCTCAGCTTCTCCTGAATACGAACCATCCGTCCTTTGAATTCACTGTCTGGGATTTCCCTGATCATCGGCCTTCCTCCTATAGTTTAATGTTTTTTATCAATCCACAACCACCCAAGCGCCTCCACACCCAAGTACACAGTTGAGAGCCAAACCGCCGTGCGAACCAGCGATGGATCCGATAGATCGGATTGGGGCACTGGCCTTCCCGAAGAGCGAGCTCGGCGATCTCGGCAATAGGGACCTTGTCCGATTCAAGCAAAGTGCCTTCAGAAAAGGCAATAAAGGTCGGTTGTTGACCGGGTTCGTGACCGGGTTCGCCAGAAAGCGGATTGGCCTGAGAGGCGCGCCGGAAGACAGTCATGGTGCGCCTCCTTTCGTCGTCTCGTTCCGGAGCATGACAAGCTCGTCATCCAAACCGTGGCGGAGAATGTCGAGTCTGGATGACGCAGCCACCAGGCTTTCGGCGTGAATCGGCTTGATCCGAAAAGGGAAGAAGCCCGGGCTGTCGAGCAGATCTTTGAGCGGGGCCGAGCCGTTGGCCCGGATATGAAGGGAGGCCTCGGCCAACCAGGCAATCAGTCGGGAATCATCAACGGCCAGCGTTATCCCGGCGGAGTAGATGCCCTTTGCGCCGGTCTCCTGAAGCACGCCCCAGTCCAAGTATGAACGCAGCACGCGGCGGGCTGCTCGGGAAACCGTCTCCCGCTCGCCGTATTGCTCGCGGACCCGGCGCTGGACATGAGCCGCGGCAACAGAACCCTGAAGCTTAAGAAGACGGCCGGTCTGAGTGGCTACACCCGACCAGAACGGGTAGACGGCCATGACCATCCCCCAGTGAATCGCTACGCTCAAGTGATGAGGACTGAGTGGTGAGGACTGAGTGGTGAGGAAATTCAGACCATCATCCCGCAACGCTATGATTTCTTCTCTCGGAGTCATCCAGACCATG